>NZ_VOYQ01000037.1:0-35096 GCF_013420195.1 Acinetobacter sp. YH01024 | reverse complement strand
TGCCATACTGGCAGGGCTTTCAATACTATTGAACACTCTTCAGTTGTTGTCAGAGTATTCGTCTGATGAGCTGAATGCGATTGCTCAGATCGCATTCAATTTATAAAAAATGTGTAGATACCTATGCCTAAAGGGACAGGGAATTCATTAAATGGTATGCCCTAAAGCTTCGCCCATCACCACAGTCGAGTTGGCTTTAAAGGTCGCATCCCATTGCATTTTGTTTTCTTCAAACAACACAACCGCTGTTGAACCTAAATAGAAACGGCCCAATTCTGCACCTTTTTCTAAGAATAAATCGTGTTGATTCAGTTCCAAACGCCCTGTCGGTTTAACTTTACCTGTAGCCACGGTTTCAATACCTGCCACGATCATTGCACCCACCAATACAACCGCCATACGACCAACTTCTGTATCAAATAAGCAGACCATGCGTTCATTACGAGCGAATAAACCCGGAATATTTTCAGCAGTGGTTTGGTTTACAGAGAATAATTCACCCGGTACATACAAAGTTTCTGTCAATGTCCCTGCAAATGGCATATGTACACGGTGGTAGTCTTTTGGAGACAAATAAACCGTAGCAAACTGACCATTTTTAAACGGCTCAGCCAATTGTGGATCGGCAATCAGGTTTTCAACAGTGAACTTCTGCCCTTTGGCCTGAAATACATCACCATTTTCAATTTTACCCAGTTGAGAAATTACACCATCTGCGGGTGAAACAACACTGTTGGCATTTGCATCAACTACACGTACGCCTTCTTTTAAAGAACGAGTGAAAAATTCATTGAAGGATTTAAATTTCAGGGCATTACTTTGCTCAGCAATCGACATGTCGATGCCATACTGCGCTTTAAATGCGGTAATCACAGCATTTTTCACCACAGGGTTTTCACTCGCAGCCAATTTACCCACGATACGTGATAATTTGTGCTGCGGAACAACACGCTGAGCTTGAATAAAAATTTGTTTTTTTAACTGAGATGTAAGGCTCAAGACGGCAACTCTCCGGTGATCACAGGACTATCGAGTCGGTTGCCCCACTCGCTCCACGCACCATCATAAGCTCGAATATTCCAACCGAGTAAACGTCCCAGTATATAAGCTAGGCCCGACCGATGATGGGACTGACAATATACCACCACAGGTTCGTTTAAATTGAACCCCAATTGTTCTAAGCGTTGTTGTGTGCGTTCTAAAGGATGCAATTTTAAATGATTTTCCCGGTTAAGGGCAGTACTCCATTCGAAATGTCGTGCCCCCGGAATGTGACCGCCGCGTCGCGCAGCCAAACGTAGGCCTGTATATTCATCTTCGGTACGGCAGTCCCATACTTGGATTTGCTCCTGCTGCACACGAGCCAATAGCTCATCATAGTCGGTTTGATACTGAGCACGCGCCTCTGCACTGACTTCAACCAATGGGCTTACGGGTTCAAATTGCTCAATTTCAGACGAGGTTGGTAAGCCTGCCCCAAGCCAAGCATGGATGCCACCATTGAGTAGACTGGTATTTTCAAAACCGAGGCAATGCAAGTTCCAAATCAGTCGGCCAGCCCATGCCCCACCTTCATCGTCATACACCACCACATGATGATCTGGACTGATATTCAAATAACGAATGAGCTGTTCTAAGCCAGCTTGGTCAGGTAATAGCCCCATCGCTTGTTCTTCTTGGCGCACTAACAGTTTCGGCTGCACATGCAGGGCATGTGGAATATGTAACTGGTCATAAACCGAACGACGACTCAAATCGACGATCCGTAGTTTTTCATTGCCCAAATGTGGAACCAATTCTTCCGCTTCAATCAGCAGACCAAAATTCAGTGTAGATGCTGTCATCGTTGTTCGTGTTGTATTTTGTGCGATTAAATTCGATCTTAGCATAAGTCATTTTCACTATTATTCTGAATTTTTGCATTCCTTTAGCAATATTTTAGATATAAAAAAGCCGAATCATTGATTCGGCTTTTTTAGTTTTATCTAATGCTGTGTTTAAGCGCTAACTTCAGAGATGTCAAACACCTGACGCAGATACGCCAAGAAAGTATCGTTATCCGTCATGGTTTTACCCGGACTATCTGAGATTTTTGCCACGGATTGACCATTACATTCCACCAGTTTCAGTACGATATTCAGCGCAGTTTGCCCCATATCATTGGTCAAGTTGGTGCCAATACCAAAGCTGACTTGGAAACGGTCTTTAAAGTAATTATGCAGATCCCAAGCTTTTTCGATATTTAGACCATCACTAAAGGTCAACATTTTACTTTTGCTATCGACTTTAAGCTTTTTGTAATGTGCATAGGCCTTATCGCCCCATTCATACGGGTCGCCACTGTCATGACGTAAACCGTCGAATAGTTTGGCAAAGTACAAATCGAAGTCACGTAAGAATGCATCCATACCGACAACGTCCGTCAAAGCTATCCCTAGGTCACCACGGTATTCTTGGACCCAAGTTTCCAGTGCCGCTTTTTGAAAGTCACGTAATCGAACATCAAGAGCTTGGAACGCCTGCAAGAATTCATGCGCCATGGTGCCGATTGGAATAATATTCAAATCTTTGGCAATCAGGACATTACTTGTGCCACGGAAAATATTTGGAACGGCTTGATAAAACTCAGCAATCACATGTTTTTGCCATTCGTAGCTATAACGACGGCGCGTCCCAAAATCAGAGACTAAGAATGGCGGATCATTTGGATTTTGTGCCGCTTCGTATTGTTTTAACAGCGCAATTTTATGTTGAAGACGAAGTTCACCTTCAACCAATGTTTCTGGGGTACGAATACGTTGGAAATACAGTTCATTGACGATCGCCAAGACAAAGATTTCAAACATCATCGCTTGAACCATTGGGCCTTCTACCCAAATATCTAAACGACCTTCTTCATCAATGCCGGCTTTAATAAAACGACGTTTGAGCTGGAATAATTCAAGATAATCAACAAAATCGCTTTTAATAAAACGTAAACTGCGTAAATACTGCAATTCATCTTCTTTAAACTTCAACTGACATAGCATGTCGAGCTGCGTGTTTAAATCATCCAAAATTTCGACCAGTGGATAGGCTGTATCATCCAAGTTACGGCAGCGAAAGTGATACACACTATGGGTTTGCGGAAATTTGTGTAACACCACTTGAAGCATGGTGAATTTATACAGATCTGTGTCTAATAAGGATTGGATGATTGGAGACATAAAGACTTTCAGTTTTTATCAACTCTTTGCATTAAAGCATACTTTATTGATAAAAAGCCGATTGATTTAGTGGAATAACTTATAAATCACCACGATTCATCGACTTTTTTCAATTTTTTTGCTAAAGCTGAGCGCGATCTAGCTCACTATTTTTTGAGCAACTGTCGATATTTTTCTTCTTGACCAAATTCACGTGCAAACTGCTCTGCGGTCTTTTGCCCCGTTTTTTTTGCATTGGCATCACAGTCCACTTGGCGTAATTGCTTTGCAATCGCCCATTCCAATTTAAACATGGCACCCATCAAAGCGGTGTTACCTTTATTGTCACGTGCGCAGCGGTCTGCACCATGTTCCAACAAGCGAGTCACAATATTTTGGTGACCATAATAGGTCGCCATCATCAGTGGTGTAAAACCCGAAGCATTGCGCACATCGACCGGAAAACCGTGCTTAAGAAATTCATTGATGACTTCTTCATTGCCAGTTTTGGCTGCAGCAAAGAAAATTGCGATCAATTCCTGTTGTGAGGTCATCTGATCGCTTGCAGTTGCTTTAGCGGGGGAGATATCTTCCGCGATTGCCACGTTTGCGAATGCGGAACCAAACGCAAGAAGACTGGCTAAAGTCAAATGCTGCATAACTTTCATGATGAACTCCAACAGAAATCGAATGTAGAATTGAATTAGAAACAATTCATTTCATTAAAAAAATGAATATTTAAGGAGTGCCTATGAAACTCCCCCTAGGGTGCAGGAAAGGTATGGAGCTTCATAGGACTTTTTTGAGGTAACGTTCTAGACCCTAGTTACCAATCCTTCAGACTGATCGAAATTAGTCTTTCAGTTGTGCTGCTTTAGCTTTTACTGTTGCAAGGTTGCCGTTTACTGCTTTAGTCATACGCATACCGTAGTCTGCATCTGCTTTGTAGAAGTAAGACAACATGATGTGCTTGGTTTCAGAATCTTTTACGTTGCCAAGATCCGCAGCCAAGTTCATGATTAAATCGTCTTTTTCTTTAGCAGAGTATGAACGGTAAAGCTCACCCGCTTGCTTGAAGTTTTGCTCTTTGGTACCGATCTGTTGAACTGTGCCTGTCAGCGGAGTTTGAACAGCGCGTGCTTTCTCAGTGGCAGCTTTAGGCACTTTACGACTTGGCTCGTAGTTCACGTCAGAATCACGCTCGCTAACATTCATGTAGCCATCTTGGTTGTTGTTGTTAACAGCAACAAGCGGACGGTTGACTGGAATTTGCTGGTGGTTCGCGCCTAAACGGTACATTTGAGTATCTGAGTAAGAGAAGATACGACCTTGTAATAGACGGTCTTCTGAAGGCTCGATA
Organism: Acinetobacter sp. YH01024; assembly: GCF_013420195.1. NCBI lineage: Bacteria > Pseudomonadati > Pseudomonadota > Gammaproteobacteria > Moraxellales > Moraxellaceae > Acinetobacter > Acinetobacter sp. YH01024. The sequence goes on along the minus strand of NZ_VOYQ01000037.1, from coordinate 30,551 downwards.
CCTGGAACTAAGTTACCTGGAGCCAATGCCACTTGTTCAGTTTCATTGAAGAAGTTTTTCGGCATACGGTTCAGCGTTAACGTACCGACTTTAGTTTCTGGAACTAGGTTCGTCGGCCAGATTTTTGTTGGATCAAGCGGGTCAAAATCAAAGCTGTTTAAATCTTTAGGATCTAACACTTGGATATAAAGATCCCATTTCGGGAATTTACCAGCGTTGATGTTGTTATAAAGATCGTTAGTCAAGTGGTTGAAATCTTTACCTTGTTGCTCAGCAGCTTCTTTAACGTTCAGACCTTTCACACCTTGTTTAGAGCGGAAGTTGAATTTAACGTATTTGTATTCGCCTTTGTCGTTATAAAGCTTGTATGCATGCACACCAAAGCCGTCTTGTTCGCGGTAGCTGGTGCACGCCTTGGTTACCATACACATAAGTCAACATGTTGGTTGCCCATGGCTGGCTAGACAAGAAATCAAATACGCGGTTTGCGTCTTGAACGTTGTTGATTGGGCTAGGCTTCATGGCATGGATGAAGTCTGGGAATTTGATCGCATCACGGATGAAGAACACTGGAGTTTGGTTACCCACTAAGTCCCAGTTGCCTTCTTGTGTATAGAACTTAATCGCAAAACCGTGCGGATCACGTAAAGTTTCTGGAGAACCTTTACCGTGAATTACAGTCGAGAAACGTAAGAAAACTGGAGTCTTGGTACCTGCTTTGAACAATGAAGCAATGGTTAGATCAGATAAATCTTTAGTTGCAACGAATTCACCATAAGCACCTGTACCACGGGCATGTACCACACGCTCAGGAATACGCTCACGACCAAAACGTTGTAATTTTTGAACCAATTGCACGTCTTGAAGTAGAACTGAACCATTTGGACCCGCAGTAATCGAGTTTTGGTTATCGCCTACTGGTGCACCATTGTCTTTGGTTAATGGCGCTGCTTGAGTCGCCGCTGTTGCTGTTGCTAACATCGCAACCAATAAAGAACGCTTAAACATCGTCTTAATCTCTCTGTTAAATACCTTTCCTGCCCCGCAAAGATACTGATATTCAATAAATAGATAAAACAGATTATTTTTATAAATTCAATCGTATTATTAGATTTATAAAAAATATACAGTTCATTTTCAAATGTTTGAGCCCAAAAAATTCTACACATCGCCTCGAAAGAAGGATGCATTTGCTACAATCCCTGCCCTATGTTCAATTTTCTACTCGGAAGAAGTTATGCGGGCCTTGTTACAACGTGTTTTAGAAGCCAAAGTGGTGGTCGATGGTGAGATCACGGGTGAAATTAATCACGGTATTTTGGTGTTTTTAGGCCTTGGCAAAGCTGACGATTTAGAAAAAGGCAAAAAGCTGATTGATAAGATCTTGAAATACCGCTTTTTTGATGATGAACAAGGCAAGATGGGCTGGAATGTCAGTCAAGCCGGCGGCGGTATCCTCTTGGTGTCTCAATTTACCCTGATGGCGCAAACGCAAAAAGGCCTGCGCCCCGATTTTGGCCCTGCCATGCCGCCAAACGATGCCAAAGCACTGTATGAACAGCTGGTCGATTACACCAAGAGCCAATATGACCATGTACAAACAGGCATCTTTGCCGCCGACATGAAAGTGCATTTGGTTAATGACGGTCCAGTGACCTTTAATTTAGAAGTTGAATAACCACTGAAGCATTAAAAAAAGCCCTCAAAAGAGGGCTTTTTTTAATGCTTCTCCTTTAGGAGGAGAACAAGGCGTAAATCTTACTTACCTGTTTTTTCTTTAATAAACGCACGTGCGATTTTGATTTTTTCTTTAACCGGTTTTGGAAGTTTAGGTGGAATTAACTTCGCCACTTGGTTAAACCAAACCAGTAGACCAAAATCACCTTCCATTTTAATACTGCCATTTTGCATACCCGTCATGAATGCAGTTGGGTCACCTTTCATCAGGGTTTTTACGCCCTGTTCACTGTCCGCAAATTGCAAAATAAAGTCTGCTTTTTCAGCATCGCCTGAAACAGTATCAATCTGTCCGTTATTTACAATAATTTGACGTGCAACACCTAAATCCGTGCCGATTTGAATGCGGAATTGACGTTCATGAACCAATTCAATGAATTTAGGGCTAGTACGTGCAAGCTGTTTCATACGAAGCGCTAAACCTGCCACGAGTAAATCAAGTGGATCCGTACTGACATCAACTAAAGGTAGTTTTACGACAGGAATTGATGATAGTTTCATGACTTAAAGCCTATTGTAATTGTTGGAAAATTGACTGGCTTCATCCTAACATAACTTGGCTTTTGAGAAGTAAGGCTTTGTATCTCAAATCGGACTAATGCGTTCATAAAAAAATGCGCCCCTAGGCGCATTTTCATTGAAATTTTGTTCTGGCACTTATCGGCTCGAACATTGCTGTTCTTCATCATATACAGGCGTGTGTTCTATACATTGGCGCTTTGCCATCGCACGCTCTGCACGGCGGTCTTCACGTAACAATACTAAAGTGAATACCACCATTGCGGCCATTAATGCCGTTAAATAACTATAAGTCACTGATAATTCAAACATGGTTTGTGTGCCAAATCGAATCACTTCAATGAGTCCCCACACCAGCATCCCCGCCAGCATAAAACTTAACCAGCGACGATAAGGCGAGAAGAAAACAGCAATCACAGCCGCCGATACCAAGCTCAGGCCAACGATTGTTGCTAAATTCGCTGTTAACATAAAAACCTCCGTCATTTGACAGCTGACATCTCTTGTCTTACAGGATGCTGAGCCGTCTCACTACTGTATCTTCAGTAAATAGATTTGGTCGATCTCAATCTCTTGCAAGCATTATGCTGAGTTTTTTGCATAAAAAAAGTCTCGTTTTTTGTCCATGCGACACACCTTGTCGCAACATTATTTTGTCATTACATTTTTTCTTTTTAAAGAATTTCTAGAACAATGATGGCATCTCGTTTCGAGTGTCATTACAAAAAAAACAGCTGGTTTTAAGCTAAAAAAATTAATTTTTCGAATGCTGTTAATCGTTGTTTTTATCGACAATTTTCTTCTACCGTTCATCGGATGAGCTGAATTCTTGGCATAAAAAACGCAGCCTTTTGGCTACGTTTTTTAGTATGAATTAAATGCTTTTAAGCACGATTTAAATCTTTATCATGCACCCCAAGCAGGTAAAGAACACCATCTAGACCCACGCTTGAAATGGCTTGATTAGCATTTTGACGCACCAAAGGTTTCGCACGGAAGGCAACGCCTAAGCCGGCTAAAGACAACATTGGCAAGTCATTCGCACCATCACCGACTGCAATAGCTTGTTCTAATGAAATCCCCATTTCTTCAGCGATTTGAGTCAACAAGTAGGCTTTGCGGGCACCATCCACAATATGGCCTTTCACTTCACCGGTTACCGCGCCATCTTGGACGTCCAGTACATTGGCATGGACTTCATCGATACCCAGTTTTGCTTGTAGATATTCAGCAAAATACTGAAAACCACCTGACAAAATAGCCGTACGATAACCCAGTGATTTCAGCGTTGAAATCAGACGTTCCGCACCTTCTGTGACAGTCAGACGTTCTGCAATTTTAGGTAATACCGAAGCATCCATACCTTTGAGCAGTGCCACACGTGCACGGAAACTTTGTTGGAAATCGAGTTCCCCTTGCATAGCACGTTCAGTGATTTCAGCCACTTGAGCGCCGACACCCGCTTCAATTGCCAATTCATCAATCACTTCTTGCTCAATCAGCGTTGAGTCCATATCAAAGCAGACTAAACGACGATTACGACGGTAAGCATTGTCTTCTTGAACGGCAACATCTACCCCTAGTTCAGTAGATAAACGTAAACATGCTGCACGCATCGCAGTGGCATCCAACATTTGGCCTTTTAAACCAAATTGAACACAGGCACGGCGCGGACCTTCGCTCGATCCATCTAACTCTGGACGGCCAGATAAACGAGTCACAGTTTCGATATTGAAGCCTTGGCTCGACACAATATTTGTAACTGCCTGTAAATGAGACGCCTGTAATTCTGGCGCAAGTGCCGTAACGATATAGCGTGTGCGGCCTCCCTCATTTACCCATTGTTGATATTCTGTTGTAGAGATTGGTTTAAAGCGCACAGTTAAGCCAATATCATGTGCTAAAATCAACATCTCCTTCATGGCTAATGCTGTCGCAGTCTGGTCTTCCGACGAAACAACAATACCTAAAGTCAGCTGATTGTGGATGACTGCTTGTCCGACATCTAAAATCTGTAAGGAATGTGCGGACAAAACCTGCATTAATCGTGTAAATTGATTAGGTTGGTCAGGTCCTAAAAGTGATATAAGAATGATTTCTCGCATGAATTGACTCGGGTCTGAGCTACAACTAATGTAAGAATCATAATCTAAATTGAATAGAAATGCCTTGGAAGTTTACGTTGAATGCGCCTAGACAAGGGCTATTTGCTAGCCTATTAGTAGTTTGTTTTGCTTTGCATACCTTTTTATTGGTATTGGCAACAACCCACCAACTGAACGAAAACCGTGCCAGTCAGGGACAACTGATGACCAGTCAATTGGTTACAGACAGCCTATCTGAGCTTGAGCCGGCCAATACCGTATCATTAGCTTTACTTGCTGACCGCTATGCAACCAACCCGAGCGTGGCTTCCATCCGCATCTTAAATGCCAATAATCAAGTTTTGGCCACAGGCGGTTTGACCAAAACCCGTGACGGTGAAATCTTTGTTCGTGATGCGTTGCAAAACGAAAAGAAAGTCGGAACGGTTGAAATCACTTTAATTAAACCAAGTATTGGTGAAATCTTACGTACCCAATGGGCTGCGATTCTATTTTCATTATTCTTACATGGCTTGTTATGGTTGGCGTATCGCGCTATTGCGCGTCCAAGTCGTACTGAATATTTAGCGCGAATCAACAATGAATCACGTCTAAAACATGAAATTCAAACGCTAGCGCAGGCTTTAGAACAAGAAAAACATAATGCCGCTGTGGCGATTGCTCAAGCGCAGCAAAATGCGCAAGCCAAAGCAAAACAACATAAAGACATGAAACCAGTGGTTCTCGACAGCAACAGCTTGGCATTAAATATTCAATTTTATGATCCGAAACAGCTGCTCGATAGCGTCAACAAAACCGTGTCTGTGCCGTATTTTAATCTCTGCCAAATTTTCTTAAATAAAACAACAGAACTCTGTGTTCAACATTACAAATTGAACAGTTCTGACATCAGTACGGTACATAAGTTTGATGAACATGGCGCAACCATCAGCATGACCGCTGACACTCCAGATGCGCTGCGTTGCCTCACCATGATCAGCTCAGTATTCCAATTGCTTTCTGATGTTTTATATAAACGCTACCGTGAAGAAAAACGTTTCGTTTTACAAACCCGTAGTGCAATTTCAAGCTCTGTCGAAGCCATGCAATTGTCTTCTGTACAAGCGGCTGAACGTTTAGTACAACAATTGGTTGCCAAAGAAAGTGCCATTCATGTGCCGACAACTTTGCTCAAAGAGATTTCAGATCATTTCCAATTGGTCAGCTTGCCAAATCCGACCAATGTGCTCACTCGTCATGCGTTTATGCTCAATGGAATGGACAGTGATGCCGCTGAATTGGCTCAAAACTTCAGAACTGAAATTTTAAAATCCAAACAATCAAAAGCCTCTTAAAGGTTTTAGCAAAATCAAAAATCCCGACTTGAATCGGGATTTTTTTGTCTTAAACGGTCGAAATTTTCTGTGCAATCAAATATTTTTGCGCGTTATGCAGCTCGTCACCTGCTTCAACCACGACTCTCTCCCATTGCCCATTCGACTGCATTTCCCATGCATTTTGATTATCGTCCAAATAGTTAAGTAAACCATCTTTCATAATGCGTTTTTTCAAACGGCTTTCTAAAATGGGAAAACAGGTTTCGACCCGTGAAAATAAGTTACGTCCCATCCAATCGGCACTGGCACAGTACAATCGTTTTTCGCCTGCATGCTCAAAATAATACACTCGAGTATGCTCTAAGAAGCGCCCGACGATGGATCTCACATGAATATTCTCAGACATACCTTTGACCTGAGGAATCAAACAACAAATCGAACGGATAATTAAATCTACACGTACCCCTGCTTGCGATGCACGATACAAAGCAGCAATCAGTTGCGGTTCCGTAAGTGCATTGACCTTCACAATAATTCGTGCGTATTTTCCCGCTTGTGCAGCAACAATTTCCTGTTCAATTAGTTTCAATAATTCAGTATGCAGGGTAAATGGTGCATGCAATAAAGCTTTCAGCTTCGCCATCTTGCCCATACCGGTCAGTTCCTGAAACATACGATGCACATCCTCGCAAATATCGGGATGCGTCGTCATCAAGCCATAATCGGTATACATCCGCGCATTGCCTGCGTGATAATTACCTGTTCCCAAATGGGCGTAGCGTAGCAGCTGATTATTTTCACGGCGTACAATCAAAATCATCTTGGCATGGGTTTTATAGCCCACGATGCCATACACCACGACAGCCCCAGCTTCTTGCAATATATTGGCCACAGTAATATTGGATTCTTCATCAAACCGCGCCCGAAGTTCGATAACTGCGGTTACTTCCTTGCCGTTGCGAGCAGCCTCCGCCAAAACTTGTACGATGTCCGAATCTGGCCCACTGCGATAGAGCGTCTGCTTAATGGCTAAAACCTGAGGATCTTTTGCAGCTTCACGTAATAGGTTAATGACCGGTTGAAAGGAGTCAAACGGATGATGTAACAACACATCTTGTGTTTTTAATACATCAAAAATCGCGGTTTGTTTCCGAAAAACTTTAGGAATAATTGGTGTATAGACCGGATATTTCAGTTCTAGCCGATTAAAACTGGTACTGAGCCGCGATAAATTGATCGGGCCGTCAATGCGATAGAGCTCCTGCTCACTCAAATCAAATTCATCTAACAAATAATCAATAATGCTTTGCGGACAATCATCTTCAATTTCTAAACGAACTGCCCGACCAAAACGGCGTGAAGACAATTCATCTTTTAATGCCACCGCCAAGTCATCCACATCCTCAGCCAAAACCAAATCTGCATTGCGTGTCACTCGAAAGGCATAACAGCCCGTCGCTTTCATCCCCGGAAATAGGTCATTGATGTGTTGCTGAATAATGGCGGTCAGGAAAATTTGTGTCTCTGCACTGCCTTCAACTTCGACGGGCATTTTGATTAAACGCGGCAACGAACGTGGCGCAGGCACAATCGCCATTTCAATGGCACGACCAAAGGCATCTTTGCCTTCTAGACTCACAATAAAGTTGAGGCTTTTATTGACCAAGCGTGGAAACGGATGAGATGGATCTAAGCTAATCGGTGTTAAAACTGGTTGAACTTCTTTACTAAAATAATGGCTAATCCACGCCCGATGTTTTTCTAAAATATCTTTAAATTGAATAAAGCGAATACCTTCACTTTGTAACGCAGGCAATACAGCATGATTGAGGGTCTGGTATTGCTCTGCAACCGTGTCATGAATCACTTGGGAAAGTTCATCTAAGACCACTTCAGTCGGAATGGCATCTGGCGTCCGTGCAATCGCATTCAAATCTCGTTGTTTCATCAGCCCCGCAATACGAATTTCAAAGAATTCATCTAAATTGCGTGAAAAAATGATGAGAAAATTCAAGCGTTCAAGTAAAGGTAAACTTGAATCGAGTGCCTGAGCCAAGACCCGCCGATTAAAATCTAAAAGTGACAATTCACGATTATAATAGGTCTCTGATGAATGCTGAAAATGTTGCATACCCTCTCAATGCTGTTTGAAACAGTCTATATCTAAAGTGTTTGCCGGCATGTTAGGCAGCGGATATGACACTTATGTTACAAATAGCATTAATCAATTAAAAAAGCATCCAATTCTCTAAAACCGTATTCATCAAATCGTAAAATTTATTTTCGACATCAAAAAAAGAGGGACATTGCCCTCTATTTTACTGAATTGTTTTTTTGTTTATTGCACAGGCTTGTCTTGTTCCGATGCTTTGGGCTCACTCGTCCGTGCTGCCCAATAGGTTGCCAGTGCAGGACCCGAGATATTGTGCCACAAACTAAAAATCGCACTCGGCACAGCGGTCAGAGGTGAAGCGGCAAAATGGGTGGCCGCCAATGCCACACCCAGACCTGAGTTTTGCATCCCGACTTCAATTGACACTGCTTTACAGTCTGCATAGGGCAATTTAAATAGTCGGCTGGCCCAAAAACCCAATAGATAGCCCAAGCCATTATGTAAGGCAACTACCCCAAGAATCAGTAAACCTGATTGCAAAATCTGTGTTCGGCTACCCGCAATGATTGCCGCCACAATCGCCACAATTGCCACAACAGAAACCAATGGCATGACCTGTATATAGGCATCCACTCGGTGCTTAAAGACAGTTCGAATCATTAACCCCACAATGATCGGAAATAAAACCACTTGTAAAATTGAAACCAACATCGATGCCGCATTAATTTCAATCCATTGGCTTGCCAGCAAATAGAAAATCGCAGGGGTTAAAACCGGTGAGAGTAATGTCGCAACAGAGGTACAAGCAACAGATAATGCGGTATTGCCTTTTGCCATATAGGTGATGACATTAGAAGCCGTTCCACCCGGACAGCAACCGACAAGAATGACCCCGATCGCGATTTCTGTCGGCAGTTGTAATAATTTACACAAGAAAAAAGCCAATCCCGGCATCACAATAAACTGTGCCAAAACCCCGATCATCACAGCTTTAGGACTTTGCAATACACTTTTAAAATCTTGCAGTGTCATGGTCATGCCCATACCCAACATAATGATGCCTAGCATCCATGGAATATATGCTTTTAACCAAACAAATACATCGGGAAAAAACATGGCGAGCGCTGCAAACAGCACCACCCAAATCGCAAATGTTTTCTGCACAAATTGAGTGAATTTTAAGAAAGCCGACATAGGCATCTTCCATTTAAATACAGGGACAAAAAAAGGCACACCCTTGTGCCTTTTCTCAACTGAGCCCACTGGGTCATGCCAAAGATAATGCCTGTGCATGCTGCTGCACAATATCTTTCAGGTAAATACGCTTCACCCCATTCGCCAACATGTCTTGCCATGCATGCTGTAAAGAACCCTGTAAATCGATCCCTTTAGTCAAATCAGCAATCACAAAAGTTTCAAAACCAAGCTTACGTGCATCCATTGCCGTCCATGCAACACAGAAATCCGTGGCAATGCCCACCACAAAGACTGTATCAATACCACGTTCGCGCAAATAGCCCGCCAAACCTGTTGAAGTTTTCTGATCTGCTTCCATAAAAGCAGAGTAGCTGTCGATATGCTGATGAAAACCTTTACGGATAATTAGCTGCGCCGTTGGTAAATTTAAATCAGGATGCAATTCGGCATCCTGTGTGCCTTGTACACAATGCGTCGGCCACAATACTTGCGTTCCATAATTCAGCTCTATGCTGTCATAAGGTACATGCTCAGGATGATTTTCAGCAAAAGAGATATGGTCGGCTGGATGCCAATCTTGAGTCAGCACAATATTCGTAAAGTATTGTCCCAATTGATTAATCCCTGGAATAATTTGATCGGCATTGGCAACAGCCAACTGACCGCCTGGGGTAAAACCATTTTGTACATCGACCACAATCAGCGCTGTATTTTTTTGCATATCTCTCCATCCGTTGTCATGCATTGTCGGCGACTCTACTGATTCGCTCATATTTTAAAAGCCTTAGTATTCAGTCCTGTGCATAAAAATAAAATGACTGTCCTTCCTGACAATACCGATACTTGGGCAAATGCTCAACCAAACGCTGTGCAAAGCGTGGGTAAATACGGGCTTTTCGCCGAGTCGAAGCATGAAAATAAAAATAGCGCGGTTGATGTTGAAAGATATATTTTAATAAATGGCGGCGTGTCTGTTGCATGACCTCAAACGCATTAATCTTTTCAGCAACATCTTCTAGGGTAGGTTCATCGGCAAAGGCCAACCACGCATTTTGTCTCGGATGTTGGCGATGTCTTTGAAATACAGGTTTGAGTTCCAAGATAAATTCGTGCTGATGTAGATACAAACTAAATTCACGTTGATCAACTTTAAAAATTGCGACCAGTTTTCTTGCTGACATAGCCCCTCTACGTTGATTTTTTGTTTTTTCTTTCTGCTGTATTTTTACATAAAATACATTTATTTATATTGGTTTAGAGCATTAGTGCGACTTCTATTGTCGCCATAAAAAAAGCCCGCATGATGCGGGCTTTTTTTGATATGGCATGTTCCTTATGATGGAATACGACGTACCAATAACAACATAAATATTGCAGAGATTGCGATACATGGAATTGCCGCGGTAATCACCCCTGCCGCACCAAAACCTGCTGCCAATAACTGACCCGCAATTGCAGGGCCTAACATTGCACCGACACGACCAACGGCTGAAGCTACACCAACACCCGTACCACGTAACTGTGTCGGATACACGATACCACCGAAGGCATACAATACACCTTGGCAACCAATCACGAATGCACCGACTAAAGCTGACGCCATGTACATTTGAGTCAATGAACCTGCACCATTCAGCGCAAATAGACCTGCCAAAATACCGCCGTACATCAAAATGATCACATAAGCTTTCTTCCAACGGTCAGTCAACATACCTAAAATGATCGTACCAATGGTTGCACTCACCATGAAGTAGAACTGCGCAGTTGCACCATCTTTACGTGTGAAACCGAGTTCGGTGAACAACGACGGTAACCAGCTCAACATGATGTACACCACCATCAAGGTGAAGAAGTAGCTCACCCAAATTGAGAAAGTACGTAAACGGTTTTCTGTGTTAAAGAGGTTTTTGAAAGCACCTTGTTGCACTTCGCCATTGGCGGTCGCTTGAACCGCTTGATCTTTGGCTTTCAAGAATTCACGCGATTCGGGCAGGAACCAAATCATCAATGGAATCACAACAATCGGTAATAAACCGCCTAAATAGAAAATATTTTTCCAGTTTGCACCGAAGTCCGTCATTGCGACCAATGACAAGATTGCCGCACCCACAGGCATACCACAGTACATCAAACCGACTGCACGGCCACGATTTTGTGGCGTTACCGCTTCAGATGCCAAGGTAATTAAAATTGGCATTGCTGCACCTAAACCTGCACCTGCAAGAAAACGTACAGCGAGTAAGCTATGGAAGCTATTTACCCATACCGTACATAAGGTAAAGATGGCGAACATCCCCGTAGACCAAATTAATACTTTTTTACGGCCCATTCGGTCTGCAATCCGACCACCCAACAAAGCACCAGGTAATAATCCTAAAATACCGGCACTAAAAAACACCCCTAGCTGCGAGCTATCCAGCCCGAAATATTCACGAATCCCTGCTGCTGCAATACCTGCAGCCTGAATATCCAGACCTTCGATTACGGCAATAAGGAAGCAGATTGCTACCGTGACAATAGCATGCTTATTATCTGACTTTTCCATTGGAGAATCCTTGTTGTCATCAGCGTTCAAATTAAGTCGCATCATCGCTGAGCCTTATAAAGGATATAACTACCAATAAGTTGAAGCCTTTCGTCCAAAATTGGATTACGTGCATGGTGTAATAGTTTTTGTGCTTTAAGTCACAAAGTCGTAAAAACAATTAAAAATTTAAAATAAAAAAATATGAATCGTGCAATGAACAGTCAAATCAAGCGATCTTTTTAAACACTCATAAAAACATGTCTATTTCTATTAGATATAAAAAAGATTATTACCCAAGTTTTTAACAATCATTTGTAATAAAACCCGAGCGAATTGATATAGTTTTTAAATCTTTAGTCATTGTTATTTAATCTTAAATTCTGATTAAAAAGCACGGAATACACATAGATCAACCTTTTGCTGATGATTTAATCAATCCCATCAACCATGCCAACCCTCTCGATTGAATAAAACATTTTCAAGATTCAGCCCTTGCTGAACAATTTTCAGGCTGCAAAAAAACCGCTATTTTACACTTGATTGTTTTAAGTTTGATTTGTATAAAGAATTTTATGGCTTTGACCAAAGCATATTGTTCTTATGCGTTTGATCAGTCATAATTTGCGTAAGCATTATTCAACTTGGGTATAGCCCAATGAACATGCTACAAATCAAAATTCGAAACCATCCAGAAATCAATATTTCATCTTGTCGGATGGACAAATAGGATAGCTTTTCAAAATGACTCAGCAAGCTCAGACCATTCAAGGTTCAATTGTCGCAATCGTCACCCCAATGTTTGAAGATGGCAGCGTAGATTGGAAGAGCCTCGAGAAGCTGGTTGAGTGGCATATAAAGCAAGGCACCAATAGTATTGTTGCTGTAGGGACTACAGGTGAAGCTTCTACCTTGAGCATGGCCGAACACACTCAGGTGATCAAAGAAATCATCCGTGTGGCGAACAAACGCATTCCAATTATTGCCGGCACAGGTGCAAACTCAACCCACGAAGCGATTGAACTCACCAAAGAAGCCAAAGAGTTAGGTGCAGATGCGGCATTATTAGTTACACCATACTATAACAAACCTACCCAAGAAGGCCTGTATCAACACTACAAAGCGATTGCTGAAGCTGTTGATTTACCTCAAATTTTATACAATGTACCTGGCCGAACCGGTGTAGACATGCACAACGACACCGTGATCCGTCTTGCTGATATTCCACAAATCGTGGGCATTAAAGACGCCACTGGCGATGTTCCTCGTGGTCAAGAACTCATTGAAGGCCTTAAAGGCAAAGATATGGTGGTGTACTCAGGTGATGATGCAACGGCTTATCAGTTAATGGGTTTAGGTGCTAAGGGCAACATTTCGGTTACTGCGAACGTGGCGCCAAAAGAAATGAGCGAAGTGTGTGCAAGCGCTTTGGCGGGTGACGCAGTCCAAGCCGAGCAACAAAACAATACTGTTGCAAATTTACATCAAATTTTATTTTGCGAATCGAACCCAATTCCTGTGAAATGGGCACTTCATGAGATGAACCTGATTGAAACAGGCATTCGCTTACCATTAACACCCCTTGCAGAACAATATCGCACTCCGCTTCGTGAAGCACTCATCACTGCGGGCGTTATCAAATAAAGAAGAGCAAACATCATGCAATTACGTTTAGGACTTAGCCTGGCACTTTCAGTGTTTACATTAGCCGGTTGTAGTTCACTTGCCTTTAATAATGGCACACTGGACTATAAACAAACCACAGATGTTGAACCACTGAAATACCCTGAAGGGTCGATGGTTCGTCCTGCAACGCCTTTGTATCCTGCTCCATCTGTTGACCCACTAGCAATTGAGCATGCACCAAAGCTTGAAAATAAGCGCGGCAATCGCTATGCCCTTCCGCGTCCAGCCGCGGAAAAAAATAATGTCGTTGCAGATTCCTCAACAGACAGTACAAATATTAGCCGCCCTCAACTATTGGTGGATGGAAATCAAAATCCACTGATCAAAGTTGAAGGAAATTCTGCTACAATTTGGCAATACACACTTGCTACCCTCAGCAGCCTTAACCATACCATTGTTGGTCAGAGCAAAAACCGTTACGAAGTAACCGTCAAGGTCGATCAACAGACCTATGTTTTAAGACTTTCTTCTGTAGGTTCAAGCAATAACATCGCTGTGTTCAATGCCGATAACAGTTTTGCAGACAAAGAAAAAGCTGCAGATCTGTTAGCTCAGATTTACCAAAATTGGCCAGCCTAGTCGTACTAGGCATTTTTTCTCGAAAAAGGTTCCCTCATGTTAAAACAAACCTTGCTCTATACTGGTAAAGCGAAATCTGTTTATGAAACAGATAGTTCTGACCACCTCATCCTAGTTTTCCGTGACGATGCTTCTGCATTCAACGGTGAAAAAATTGAACAACTGGATCGCAAAGGTAAGGTGAACAACCGTTTTAACGCCTTTATCATGGAAAAATTGGCTGCGGCTGGTATAGAAACTCATTTCGAAAAACTTCTTTCTCCAACTGAAGTTTTAGTGAAAAAATTGACTATGGTTCCTGTAGAGTGCGTAATCCGTAACTATGCAGCAGGTTCACTTTGCCGTCGTTTAGGCGTTGAAGAAGGTAAAGAACTTACTCCGCCAACTTTCGAATTGTTCTTCAAAGACGATGCGTTAGGCGACCCAATGGTGAATGAATCACAAGCGATTGCATTAGGTTGGGCGACTGCAGAACAACTCGCTCAAATGAAAGAATTGACTTATAAAGTAAACGAAGTACTTAAAGGTCTATTCGATGCAGGCAACATGCTGCTTGTTGACTTTAAACTTGAATTTGGTGTGTTCCACGACCGTATCGTACTGGGTGACGAATTCTCTCCAGACGGCTGCCGTCTATGGGACAAAGACACTAAGAAAAAACTCGACAAAGACCGTTTCCGTCAAGGTTTAGGCGGTGTAGTTGAAGCTTATGAAGAAGTTGCTGCACGTTTAGGTATCGACCTTTCTGATATCTAAGTCGTTCATCGATGTAAAAAACCGAGCTCTTTAGCTCGGTTTTTTAATGAAATATTACTCGATTAATCTATGATCGAAAAAACAAATGTTAACGATAAAAATCCTCTGTTTCACATTTACCCACGTTCACACTAAGATAGCTACATATCAAGCAGCACCAGGATCTATACTTCTCCAATGTGTATGCCGACCAGATTTTCCATCTACCCTCTAGGATGTATCTCCCCCAAAGACATCCTATTTTTTCAGCCCAGCTCGCCTTGAGTTGGGCTTTTTTTTGCATGAAATAGACATAAAAAAGGGCGCCGAAGCGCCTTCCCATTATGATCATTCAAATTATTACTGCTGTTGTTGTTGCATCCAACGTCGTTGCTGCAAACGCTCACCTTCGACTTCACGTTTATTGCGTGCAGACTCATACAGCTTAGTGCCTTTCAGTTCAGGCGGCATATAATCCTGCATGACAAAATGCTCAGGATAATTATGTGGATATAAATAGTCCACGCCATAGCCTTGCTCTTTCATCAATTTGGTTGGTGCATTTCTCAAATGTAGTGGCACAGGTAGATTCGAGGTTTTTTCTGCCAAATCTAAGGCTTTGTTGATGGCCAAATAAGTACTGTTACTTTTAGCACTGGTTGCCAAATACACCGCACATTGCCCCAAAATGATTCGACACTCAGGCATACCAATTGCCTGCACAGATCGGAAACATTCTCCAGCCAACAGTAAAGCATTTGGATTTGAGTTGCCAATATCTTCAGATGCCGCAATCAACATACGACGGGCAATAAAAACAGGATCTTCACCACCTTTGAGCATTCGAGCCATCCAATACAAAGCGGCATCTGGATCACTGCCTCGAATCGACTTAATAAAAGCCGAAACTAGATCATAATGCTGTTCGCCCGATTTGTCATAGCGTGCAATATTTTGCTGCGCAACTTTGACTACCACCGCATTGTTAATGATATTTTCTAAGTCTGGCTCAAACGTACTGGCGATTAAATCTAAAAGATTTAATGCTTTACGAGCATCACCTGCGGCAAATTGAAATAAAGCTTCATATTCTTCGATTTGAATATAACGCTCTTTTAAAAACGAATCTTGCTGAATCGCTTGATCCAATAAGCGCTGAATTGCGTCATTATCCAGAGCATTTAAGGTATAGACCTGACAACGCGACAATAAGGCATTATTAACTTCAAATGAAGGGTTTTCTGTGGTTGCACCAATCAGGGTAATTTTGCCCTTTTCAACTGCATTCAGTAAGGCATCTTGTTGTGACTTATTAAAACGATGAATTTCATCAATAAACACCACAGGTGTCAATAAATCTCCACCATCGGCGATGATTTCACGTAACTCTTTCACCCCAGTATTGAGCGCAGATAAACTAATAAATGGTCGGTCAACAGCCTGCGCCAACAACAATGCAATCGTGGTTTTACCTACACCTGGAGGTCCCCAAAAAATAATCGATGGCAAATGCCCTTGGTCAATCATCTGGCGTAACGGTGCATCTTCACCCAAAAGGTGATCTTGTCCAATAATTTGAGATAAATCATGAGGACGCATGCGTTCAGGAAGAGGAATTTGGCTGTCTGACATCTTATTATTTCGTTTCCGGCAATTGGGGACGTTTTTTCTATTCTAACACTGCCTTGGCAGAATCTTTGCTTTATTCGGTATTCAATTTAGGAGGGTGGTTTAATGTCGTTATTTAAGTATCTTGCATGTAAAAAAGCTTAGGCGAATGTTAACTATAATGTAACAAGACATCCTAGCCCTTATTGATCAAATTAAAGTATCATCGGCAAGATATCCCATTTTAGACTTGCCTGACCCAATTGGACAGATTGTATGAAGCAATCAACAAAGCAAAAGCGAATCGTTCAAGTTCAACAAGGCATTGATCTACCTATAAATTTATTTCAAAAAATGCCCCAAGCCAAGAATATACAATTACAAGATAATCAATTCGCTGAATTACGAGAAAAACTGAATAGTCGTAATCAAATGTTAGATGCTAGTGTCGACTGTATAAAATTATTAAGTCTAGACGGTCAAGTTCTGCATATGAACCGCGCGGGATGTTTAGCTCTGGGCGTACCTCTAACTGAAACTGAGTTTGGTATGTCTTGGCATAAATTACTGCCTGAAGAAGTCCGTGACGCGTGTTTGAATGCTTTTGCCGAAGCCAAACAAGGTAAAATATCTCGCTTTGTCGGCATGAGCCAAGTAGCAGATGAACCCTTGGCTTATTGGGATAATATGCTCAGCCCAGTATTCAACGAATATGGCCAAGTCAAAGAAATCCTCTGTGTATCACGTGATATTACGATACAGCGACTTGCAGAAAATAAACTTCAACGCATCATTGAACAAGATGATTTAACAGGTTTATTAAACCGCCGTGCGTTTAGTCGAGTATTTAAAAGCCAATTAAAAGTGGCGCGAGAACATCAGCAACAACTGGGTTTGTTATTAATCGATCTAGATTATTTTAAGCATATTAACGACACCTTAGGTCATAGTGCAGGAGACCATTTACTGCATACCCTTGGGCAGCGTTTTCAGCAATGTTTTGATACAAATATTGTAGTTTCACGTTTAGGTGGCGATGAATTTGCCATTTCTATTCCAAATTTAAAATCGCAACAACAATTACAGAATTTTGCCAGCATCGCCTGTCAGCAAATGGACATGCCCATTTTCTATAATGGGCAAAGTATCAATATTGGTATGAGTATTGGCTGTGCGATCTACCCTCGCGATGCACAAAATTCCTCGAATTTACTTAAATGTGCTGATATTGCGCTAAATGATTTAAAAAGCAGTGGTCGTGGTGGTGTACGAATGTTCAACCATACTATGTTCAAAACCCTTGAAAATACTACTCGCCAATTAACGCTTGCACGCAGCTTGATTAATTCCAATCAAATTATTCCGTTTTATCAACCCAAAGTTCGTCTGTCTGACAGTCAAGTTATCGGCTTTGAAGCGTTGTTACGTTGGTATGATAAAGACCAACAATTACAATTACCTTCTCAAATTTTTGCTGCATTTCAAGATTATGAATTGGCTTCACGCATTAGTAAAACAATGCAAATTAAAATCTTTCAAGATATTCAAAAATGGATTGAACTCGGACTACAACCGCTACCGATTTCAATAAATGCTGCACCTGTCGAATTTTTACGTGATGATTATGCGGAAAAACTACTAAATCGCTTAAAGCAGTTTGGTATATCACCAGACATTATTGAGGTCGAAATTACCGAGCAAAGCCTGTCAGAACGTGGCTCAAATTATGTGATTCGCGCTCTCCATTTATTAAAAGAGCATGGCATACACATTTCTCTAGATGATTTTGGTACAGGTCATTCATCATTAACACGTTTGAGTAATTACCCTGTCGACTGTATTAAGATAGACCGTAATTTTGTGGAACGCATGCATACCGACTGTTCAGCACTTGCCATTGTCAAAGCGATTACACAAATTGGTGCGAGTGTTTCCCTGAATATATTAGTCGAAGGTATAGAGAAACCGGAACAGGTCGATACCTTAAAAGAATGTAATTGTCATACTGGACAAGGTTTTTACTTTTATCGTCCGCTCAGTTATGACCATGCGATAGAACTTTTGAGTCACTAAAACTTGTGGAGCAAGACACGATGACACTGAAGTATTTAGTCAGTGCCTGTTTGGCAGGCCAACCCGTTCGTTATGATGCCAAATCAAATACACAACAAGCAATTTGCCAACTGATGCAGACTCACCAAGTCATTACGGCCTGCCCAGAAATGATGGGCGGCCTTAGCTGTCCACGTTTTCCTGCAGAAATTCAAAATGGTCAAGCCAGTGATGTGCTCAATGGTACAGCTCAAGTTAAAGATGTTTTGGGGACAGACATTAGTGCTGAATTTATTGCAGGTGCTCAACGAATGTTAGAATTGGCCCAATTACACAAAGTTGATGTTGTTGTCTTGAAAGATCGCAGCCCGTCTTGCGGCAGCCATTATATTTATGACGGCAGCTTTACCCGTACGAAAATTGAAGGCTATGGGGTAACCACAGCACTCCTCAAACAGCACGGTTTTCAGGTTCTGTCAGAACAAGACTTTCTGGCTATGATACAAGATCAACTCTAGATCCAAGATAGAGCGTATCTGTGTCCTTTAGCGTACCCAACGTACAATATAATCTTCAATATCGTCAGGGTTGACGTCTTCTTCACTGATGCAACGCCCTGCGGCAGACTTTCTTGCCTTCAAAATACTGTCACGATTTCCCGTCACTAGATGATGCCAACGTGGTAAATCTTTACCTTCAGAAATTCTACGATAAGCACAGCTCGGTGGTAGCCAATGAAATTGGTGAATCTGATGTGGCGTCAGCTGTATACAGTCTGCAACGTGTGATTGACGATTTGGATAATCGGAACAACTGGCAGTTTCACAATCTAAAAGTTTGCATGCCACTTTGGTGTAGGCAACCTCATGAGTATCTTCATCTTCAAGCTTGATTAAACAACACAGCCCGCAACCATCACAGAGGGACTCCCACTCCAAATGAGTGAGTTCAGTCAAAGCATGCTTTTTCCAAAAATGTGGGCGTAGAGTATCGGTCATCTTCTCGCTCGCAACGAAGGTGGCAGGCATATTAACTGAACCCGCACATAAATTCCTTGTTTAAGTTACCGAATATTGAACATTAAATAAACAAAAGAATACATAGCATGCTTTCTGTGACTCCTATACTGATGAGACAGAATAAAAAATCACATGGAGATAAAACTATGTTCCGCTGGGCTATTATTTTCGCTGTAATTGCATTGATTGCGAGTCTGCTAGGTTTTGGTGGTGTTGCAGGCTTATCCAAAGACTTTGCTGTTATTCTTTTGGTTATTGCAGTCATTCTCGCAATTGTTGGTTTCCTCTCTCGAGGAAAAGTTTAGGCGACTGAGTGACTGATTCAATGTCGTTTTAAACTACAAATTACTCCCCTCAGACTCATGAATCAGAAACCTATGTTTTTATCATCTTGAGTCTCAATCAAAAAAATAAGAGCCTATGGGCTCTTATTTTTTACATCAACGTCAAACGCATTACGCTGTAGGTTTTAGCTTTAAGGTTTTAAGTGACGAGGTCTAAAGCCGGTTGCAATTAAAGCAATCCCATAAGCAGCAATGCCAATCACACATAAGATGATCACTTCCGCGACACGCATCCACGCAGATACATCACCGTTGTACCATGTTAAGCCATACCACAGTGCAGCAATCATCACAGCATTGGCAATCGCAAACTGAATCACCAATTTTTTCCAATGCGCACCAAAACGGAAAATATTGCGCTTATGTAAATAAAAATACAGCATCCCTGCATTTACTAAAGCGGAGCCCGATGATGCCAATGCCAAAGCCATATGCTCAGCATGCCAATCAATCAGTTTAAAGAACCCAATAAACACCACGTTCAGAATAGCATTGGCTGCGACCGCCATTAAACCTACACGTACTGGAGTTTTGGTATCTTGCTGCGCATAAAACCCTGGTGCAAACACTTTAATGAGCATGAATGAAATCACACCGGCACTCATACATTGCAATGCCAATGCGGTCATCTGTGTATCTTCAAAGCTAAATTGACCACGTTCAAATAAGGCCTGAATAATAGGTGTAGAGAGCATGAAAAGCGCAATACTGGCAGGCACACCCACCAAGATAATGACCTTAGCTGCCCAATCAATCATACGGCGGAATTTGTCCTGATCTTGTTCAGCGTGGCGTGCAGACAATGACGGTAAAATCACGGTACCAATAGCTACCCCAATCAAACCTAAAGGTAGCTCGGTCATACGTTCAGCACTATATAGCCATGATACTGAACCGTCTTGCATAAAAGACGCCCAAATGGTGTTCAACAGTAAGTTGATCTGCGTCACTGAGACACCAAACAGTGCTGGCAGCATCAACTTCATGATGCGATCGACACCTTCGTGTTTGAAGTCAACTTTCGGTGGAATCAGTAATTTTTTACGCCACAGCTCTGGAATCTGAATCGCCAATTGCAAGAATCCTGCCGCGACAACAGACCAACCCAAAGCCATAATTGGCTCAGCCATATAAGGGGTTAACCACAGCGCACCGGCAATCATCGCGACATTGAGTAACACTGGAGCGAACGCAGGTGTACTGAATGAGCCATAACTATTCAAAATACTGCTGGCAAATGCCGTTAAGGACATAAACAGTAAGTAAGGAATCGTTAGGCGGAACATATCGGTAGCTAACGCAAACTTGTCTGCATCACCATGGAAACCCGGTGCATAGATATAAATAATCGCGGGTGCCGCCACCATTGCGATGAACGTCAAACTAGTCATCACCAGACCTAAACAGCCAAAAACACGGCTAATCAGAATCTGGACTTCGGCATGGGTTCGACTGGTTTTATATTCAGTCAATACAGGAATAAAGGCTTGTGAAAATGCCCCTTCTGCGAATAAGCGCCTAAAAAAGTTAGGAATACGAAAGGCAACCACGAAGGTATCGAAGTCTTTACCTGCACCAAATACATTTAACAGGACAATATCCCGTACCAGTCCCAATACACGGGACAACATAGTCATTGCACTGACAATGACTGTCGAACGCCAAAGCGCCATCGGTATTTCTCACTTTTGAAAGTGCGCCTATTGTAATGAAACTCGTCAAGGAATTTCATTGGTTTATTAAACGCAGTGTGTATTGTTTATTTGTTTTTAAAATGATGCAGCTGCTGACGAAAAGCGTTCCACTCAAAAAATGGACCTGGATCAGTTTTACGTCCCGGTGCAATATCTGAATGCCCTGCAATATGTTGTTGAATTTTAGGATAAGCCTGTTGTAAACACGCCACGACCTCGGTCAGTACGGCATATTGTGCAGCCTCAAAAGGTAAATCATCACTTCCTTCGAGTTCAATGCCAATCGAATAATCATTACATTCTTTTTGTGCTAAATAGGTTGAGCGACCTGCATGCCAAGCCCGATCATTAAAATTGACGAACTGTAGGACTTCGCCTGTACGCAGGATCAATAAATGTGTCGATACTTGCATCCCTTCAATGGTTTGAAAATAAGGATGTTTCGACCAATCCAACTGATTTTGGAAAAATTGTTCGATATAACCACCTCCAAACTGAGAAGGTGGCAAACTAATATTATGAATGACGACAAGCTGAATTTCGGTATCTTCAGGACGCTGGTTAAAATTCGGTGATGGAATTTGACGCGCACCTAGCAATTGCCCATCCTGCACCTGAAATGTTGTTGCTTGTGACATAAAAGAATCCTGTGTCTAAGCCGGCCTGCAATGCTGCAGATCAAAATGCCGAGCCCTACTTGAAAGTTTTAATGCTAAAACTTTCACATTGAAATCTCAATTCAAGTCTGTGAAAGTAGTTAAAAATCGCTCATTTTTCAGGAACAATGCTAATATAACGCGCACATTTTCCTGAGTTAAAAAAGATACGGAACTTCTTATGAGCATATCGCAATCTTTGCTTGAACAATCAATCCAAATCAATATTCAACACGCACTACAAGAAGATATTGGCGAAGGCGATATTACTGCCCTATTAACTCCAGAAGATGAACAAGCCACTGCAACGATTATCAGCCGTGAAGAGATGATCTTGGCGGGTCAGCCTTGGGTCAATGCGCTCATTCAGGCTTATGATGCCGCTGTCCAAGTCACTTGGTTGAAAAATGATGGTGACCGTGTGGCCGCAGGCGAAGCCTTTTTAAAACTCGCAGGTTCTGCGCGTAGCTTACTTACGGTTGAGCGTCCAGCCTTAAATTTTGTGCAAACCTTATCTGCGGTTGCGACCAAAACTGCTGCCTATGTCCAGCAGCTTGAAGGTTTGCATACTCGTCTACTCGATACCCGTAAAACCTTGCCAGGCCTACGTATTGCACAAAAATATGCGGTTGCTGTCGGAGGTGGTCAAAACCATCGCTTAGGTTTATTTGATGCGTTTTTAATTAAAGAAAATCACATCATAGCAGCAGGTGGCATCCAACAAGCGATTGCCAAAGCACACCAGATTGCACCGGGTAAACCTGTGGAAGTTGAAGTCGAAACTTGGGATGAACTCAACCAAGCATTGGAAGCAGGTGCGGATATTGTGATGTTGGATAACTTTAGTCAGCAACAAATGATTGATGCCGTTAAACACGTCAATGGTCGCTGCAAACTTGAAGCGTCAGGCAATATCACTATTGCAAACTTACGTGAAGTGGCAACGACAGGGGTCGATTATATTTCGATGGGTGTGCTCACCAAAGATGTCACAGCGATTGATTTATCGATGCGCTTTAATGCCTAACGCTCTAGACTTACTCTAAACATAAATAAAGGGTGCTATTGCACCCTTTTTGATGCTTAACCTCTAGCATGACTTAATCATCATCTTGCTGTTGTTTTGCACCTCGTTGATCTTCATGTTCAGAGTCCTTTTCATGCTCCGCATCGTCTTCATGCTGCTCGCGCTCATCTTGATCATCGTCATGATCTTTTGAGTTTTCACTTTGTTCAGAAAAACGACCACCTTCACGCTCTTGAACCTGATTTCCCAAAAATCACAACCACTGATCAAAAATACGCTGAATAAAGAAAAATGCATCATCCAATTTTTCATTTTTAGTCCTTCAAAGCATCCTGATTCTATTAATTTGAGTCAAAGACACGCTGCTTAATAGGTGATTCTTGTTGGATTTTCTATATTCAGCGCATAAAAAAACGCATCCGAAGATGCGTTCTTTATTCAGTTTAAACTGAATCAAACAACTTACCAGCCTAAAGCTTCTTGTTGTTTTTTGATCAATTCTTGAATGCCTTTTTCAGCCAGTTCAAGCATTTCATTACACTGTGTACGTGTAAATGGTTTGTCTTCTGCTGTACCTTGAAGTTCAATGAACTCACCAGCTTGTGTCATCACTACGTTCATGTCTGTTTGGCAGCTTGAATCTTCTTCATAGCAAAGATCAAGTAATGCTTCGTCTTGATACATCCCTACAGAAATCGCAGCAACTAAACCTTTTAATGGATCTTGTTTAATTTTTTTATTTTCAAGCAAGACATTCATTGCATCGACCAAGGCAACTGCTGCACCTGTGATTGATGCTGTACGTGTACCGCCATCTGCCTGAATCACATCACAGTCGATGCTGATGGTATTTTCACCCAATTTTTTCAAATCGACCATCGCACGTAAGCTACGACCAATCAGACGTTGAATTTCTTGAGTACGACCGCTTTGTTTACCACGTGCCGCTTCACGGTCAGTACGTGTATGTGTTGAACGAGGTAACATGCCATATTCAGCAGTCACCCAACCCTGACCTTTTCCTTTAAGGAAACGCGGCACTGAGTTGTCGACACTTGCAGTACAAAGAACTTTTGTATGACCAAATTCAACCAATACAGAACCTTCCGCATAACGTGTGTAGTTACGGGTAATTTTTACTTCACGTAATTGATCTAATGCTCGTTGGTCGATACGCATAATGAGTCCTTAATCTGACAAAATTGATTGCGGCACATTATAACAGAAGGTACAGCCAGATTCGGGACGCATTCGTGTGCATTTACAAAATCCATTCATCCAAGTTTTGATAGGCCCATCGTACGACATCAGGAAATTTGTTAGACTGAAGCCACGCAAAATTCAGGACGAATTGCATGTCGATACGGGAAGAACGTAAGCAACAAAGTCGTAAAGCTATCCTTGATGCAGCGCTTGCATTGAGTACCACAGGCCGTTCTTTTAGCAGTCTGAGCTTACGCGAAATTTCCCGTCATGTCGGCTTGGTTCCTGCTGCGTTTTATCGCCATTTTCAGGACATGGATGAGCTCGGTTTGGAACTAGTCGACCAAATGGCCCTGCACCTTCGCAATGTACTCAATCAACTGAGTCAGCAATGCTTTCAAGCACCCGATGCACGTACACGACAGAGTCTGGATTATTTATTTCATGCCGTTGAGCAATTTCCTGAGGCATGGATGTTTCTCATTGCAGAGCGTTGGGGTGGTTCAGCTTCCTTAAGACAAGCCATTACACGTGAATTTAATTTTCTCAGTACTGATTTGGCCCATGCACTGGCTCAAGTTGAAGCGACTCAACACATTCAATCCGAACAAGACCTCAAAGTATTGGGACAAATTTTGTTTGAATTGGCCTTAAGTTGGGCAATGCAGTGGATTGACTTACATCGACATGTTGAGCTTCCACAACGTACGGATGCGCTACAACAATTTCGCCGCCAAGCTCAGACTCAAGTTCAGCTCTTATTTCGTGGCATTTTGCATTGGGATCGATCTTTGGCTCAAATCGCTGATCCACAAAATTTATCGACCTAAAACGCAAAATGTACCGTCATAAAAAAAGCCGCATCGAGTGCGGCTTTTTTATGACATCTGTTATTTCGCTTTGCGTTCTTTATCAACAAGGAATTTCACGATTTCAACGGTACGTGCATCTTCACCTTGTACGATGTATTTACCATTGACGGTAATCGCAGGCACGCCGCTCAATTGATATTGAGCCGCTAAGCTTTTCGCTTGAGCAATTTTTGAAGACACAGCAAATGATTTAAATGTGCTGTTAAATTTCGCTTCAGGAACACCATAACGGGTGTAGAACTTAGCAAATGCGCCTTGTTCTAAGATATTTTTTTGACCCACATGAATGTCATGGAACAATTGTAAATGTGCTTTTTGACGAACACCCAGTGCTTCCGATGCATAGTAAGCACGCGCGCCTTGTTCCCAAAGTGGATTCATTGCTGCAGGTGTACGGACAAAACGTACATCTTTAGGCAATTGCTTTAACCACGTTTGCATATGCGGTTCTAATGTAAAACAATGTGGGCAGCCATACCAAAAGAACTCACGGACTTCGATTTTACCCGGACGTTCGACTTTAATCGGTTTTGGAATAACTGTGTAATCAGTCCCCGCGACAAATTGCGCTGCCATCGCACTGCCAGAAAAAGCCAAAATAGCTGTTGTAATCGTGCCTAAAAGGAATTTTTTCATTGAACTTATCGTCCTCAAAATCATTATGATTAGTTTATGGCAACACTATAAATCAAATCTGTCGATTTCGTTTTTATTCTGTGAACTTTTTTAAGGCTTTTATCGCTTTTTTTTCAGGACGCGCTACACTAACTCCCATAAACTTTTTTCTAAAATATAAAGACTTGATTGAGGTGCAACCGATGTCGCAATTGAATGTTGATCCACAAGAAATTGCCAAATTTGAAGCTTTCGCAGCCATATGGTGGGATCAGCATTCTGAGTTCCGCCCTTTGCACATGATTAATCCCCTGCGTTTGAACTGGATTGATGAGCATTCAAATGGTATCACTGGCAAGAAAGTATTAGATGTGGGCTGTGGCGGCGGTATTTTAGCTGAAAGCATGGCACGTCGCGGTGCGCAAGTATTGGGTATCGACATGGGCGAAGCGCCGTTGAATGTTGCACGCTTACATGCCGAACAAGAAAATGTACAAAATATTGAATATCGCCAAGTACCTGTAGAGCAATTGGCAGAAGAGCAAGCAGGTCAATATGACGTCGTCACCTGTATGGAAATGCTCGAACACGTACCCGATCCAGCTTCGATCATTTTAGCCTGTCAAAAGCTGGTAAAACCGGGTGGTCATGTGTTCTTCTCGACCATTAACCGTAATCCTAAAGCCTATTTGTTTGCGATTATTGGTGCGGAATATGTTTTACGCATGTTGGCGAAAGGCACTCATGATTATTCCAAGTTTATTAAACCTTCAGAATTAGCTCATGATATTCGTCAAGCCGAGTTAAAACTCAAAGATATGACAGGTTTACATTATAACCCGATCACCAAACGCTATTGGCTCGCACCGAATGTGGATGTGAACTACATGGTTCATACGGTGAAAGAAGCCTAATGAAAGCTGTACTCTTTGATCTTGACGGTACACTGATTGATACCGCGGCTGATTTTATTCGTATTATTCAAGACATGTGCCGTGACAAAGGCATTGCGGTGGTCAGTGCTGACGACATTCGTGTACAAGTATCTGAAGGCGCGCGTGCCATGGTCAAACTGGTCTATCCAGAGTTAGAGGTTGAAGACCCGGTTTTTCTAGCACATCGTCAGCGTTTTTTAGCGCTTTATGGTGCGGATATAGCCGTCGATACAGACCTATTTGAAGGCATGTATCCGCTACTCGATGAACTTGAACAGTATCAAATTCCGTGGGGTATTGTCACCAATAAGCCGCGTTCACTCAGTGAAGCGTTGCTCAAAGCGTTGAATTTGACTGAGCGCTGCTCGGTATTGGTTTGCCCAGATGATGTCAGTAAAACCAAGCCAGACCCAGAGCCGATGTATTTAGCAGCCAAGCACATTCATCTAGATGCTCAAGACTGTATCTATGTCGGTGATCATCCACGTGATATCGATGCCGGTCGTAATGCGCAGATGTACACAATTCTTGCGGCTTATGGCTATTTACCTTTACAACACAAAGATGACTTAACAGCTTGGCATGCAGATTGTATAGTGAAGACTGTTGCTGAATTGCATGAAGTCATTCATGATTTGGTCATCAAACCGAAAACGCTAAACACAGCGACTTTATAACGATAGAACACAACACAATAAAACGAGGAGGTACGGATGAAATATTCAGAATATCAACCTCGCCCCGATCTGCTCAAAGATCGCATTATCCTGATTACAGGTGCGGGCGATGGTATTGGCCGTGCGGCTGCCCTCAGCTATGCCTTACATGGCGCAACCGTGGTTTTACATGGACGCACACTGAATAAACTAGAAGTGATTTACGATGAAATTGAAGGATTGGGTGCCCCCCAACCGGCGATTTTACCACTACAACTGTCTAGTGCCTCTCCTCGTGACTATGAGCTATTGGTCGACACCTTAGAAAAGCAATTTGGTCGCCTAGACGGCATTTTGCATAATGCAGGGATCTTGGGTGAGCGAACTGAACTAGAACATTATCCTGTGGATGTTTGGGATGATGTCATGGCGGTGAACCTTCGTGCGCCCTTTGTACTGACTCAAGAGCTGATGCCCCTACTGCAAAAATCTGAGCATGCCTCAGTAGTCTTTGCCAGTTCGGGTGTGGGACGTGAAGCCCGTGAACGTTGGGGCGCATACTCAGTCTCAAAAATTGCCATTGAAGCCGTAAGCACATTGTTCGCTAAAGAAAATGAACACCCCAATATTCGTTTTAACTGTATTAACCCTGGTGCGACACGTACTGCCATGCGTGCAAAAGCTTATCCAGACGAAGATCCAAAAACTTTGCCTACGCCTGAAAGCATCATGCCTGCATATTTATATTTAATGGGTGACGACAGCTTGCATTTAACCGGTGCCAGCATAGATGCCCAAGATGAATAGGGTGAAAACCCAATTTAAAAAGGAAGCTCGCGCTTCCTTTTTTTTATGTCTTGAATCTATACAACGCATCATTAACCGAATGATTTTGCAGTGCCCACGCGAAAGTCGACTTGAGTTTTTAGCAAATTTGCCGATACTTGGGGCATTCTTTAAAAACATTGGATTGATACATGTCTGACTTTAGCAATATTACAGTGACTCCAACGGAGGATGGCATGGTTAACCTACTGGTCGATGGTCAACCGATTTCAGCAAAATATGGCATGAAATTCGACCCGAGTATCGTGGACGATTTAAAAGGCTTAGATGTCGGTCAAAATGCAAAATTATTTGAACAATTTATTTTTTCGCATAATGACTTAAACTTTGAGCATACCTATTTCTATGTCACTTGCATTCAAAAGCAAGAAGCAGGCTATCAAGTGATCACTAACTTTGTTTATCGCATCATTGCGCAAGATCAAGCACCGTTTGAGCATGTGATTACCAAACAAGGTGCAGCAATGACACCTGAAGATATTAATGAATTTATTCAAGCTCATATTCAAAAATCATTAACGGATTATACCGACCTGAAATACGCATACTAATTACGTTCCAAGTGACACATTTAGAACTAAAAAGGGCCATTTGATGCCCTTTTTTTAAACCCTTAGATTAGCATTTGAAATTCAACAAGCTTTGATCAATAGACAGCTTCATTACCCAATTTGCCATCGATCGTATTTTTAAATTATTTTTATAATAATATTCGGTTTTTCAAATTAAATATAAAAGCATAGACTGCTTGCCATGACATAGACCGACGGCAAGGAGACCCAAATGGCTGATCAAACACGCAAAATTGAAACCATTCGTTCAATTGAAAACTTACAACTGACTGAAAATTTGATCTCTGCAATGGACGATGCCGAGCAAGCTGAATCTGTGGCTCAAGCAATTTATTCACTCCAATGCCTCAACGAGCAGTGGTACTAAAACCCGAAGTTACTCAACATTTTCAGTCTTTCATCTCTCCCCTCATTTGCCTGCCAAGACTTGATGGGCGTTTTTGATCGTGCTTACAATAGACCTCAAATTTAATCAAAGCTGAATTGCAAGGATAAAAAGCGCGCATTATCGGACCATCTCTTTCAAGATGGAAAGATTGTTCTCAGCGCGAAATTTATCGCATAATATCCGCAATCTCTTCGTTTTATTTAAAGAAATATTCATCTTTCTTCACAGTTTCTCTGCATTTAATGCGTACAGTAGTGATATTGAAGATAAATTACTCATGAGGGTTGAACATGAAAAAGATTTTGCCAATTTTGGCTATTTCTTTCAGTGCTTTAATAGCAAGCAGCATCACGTCTGCAGCGCCTCACTTCAAGAACGATGAACGTGGCTTTGATGGCCCACGCGGCAATGCATATGGTCAAATGAAAAAAGATCGTGATTTCCGTGGTTATCAGGACGATGACGATCTTGAAGATCGACGCCGTATGCGTGAACAACGTGGAGTCAAACGTTTGCAACAACATAAATGGCAAACGGGCTATGTGATGCCACAGCATTACCGTGGTAATGGTTATAAAGTCGATTATAAAGACCATAACTTACCTAAACCATCGCGTAATCAGCAATGGTATAAAATCAATAATGACTACATATTGGTCAACTCAGATAGTAACAGTATTCTGAAAATTTTAGGTATGTAAGCCGTTTTGAATTTAATTTCGCCATATTTTTAAAGCCCAGATCAACTCTGGGCTTTTTTTATGAGGTTTTTTTAATGTTTAACCGCAAAAGCTGATGCTGCCTAGCGTTCAGATCATTTACACACCTTCAAATTTCCTCCATACATTTCACAATTCAACTATATTGCCCCCACGCTTTCTCTGAACTTTCTCGCTAATTTTGAATCATCGAAAAACAGATTAGAAATGTATAGAGGTGTCCCATGAACAAAATCGTATCGAGTTTAGTTCTTTCCGTATCGGCTTTGATGGCAACAACAGCAGCCATTGCTGCGCCAGACCATCGTCAAGATGACCGCCGTTACCATCCGTCATACCAACATCAAGACAACCGTTGGGACAAAGATCACCGTCCGAGCAATTGGAATAACAACAACCGTTATGACAATAATCGCTACGACCGTAATGACTTTCGTCGTGTAAATCCAAGCCGCGATTGGCGTGTTGGTCAAAGCTTTCCTCGTTATTTCGATTCAAGCCGCTACAAAGTGAGTGATCGTGAAGCGCGCCGCTTACCGAACACCGGTCGTTATCAACAATGGTACAAAATCAATGGTGACTACGTGTTAGTCAATGATCGTACCGATCGCATCATTCGCATTAAGAATGGCTAATCATTCGACGATCTCTTAAGTCCCTTTCCCAACACCTGAACACTGTTCAGGTGTTTTTTTATCAAATGGAGGGTAAAACTCTGTCCTTCAGGTCAGAGATATAAGCGACACGACATGAAGTGTCGTTTGATTTAACTAAGGACTATTTTCCTTGAGTTTTGATTGTTAATATAAGTACATGAAAACCCTTAAATTACGT
>NZ_VOYQ01000036.1:0-36291 GCF_013420195.1 Acinetobacter sp. YH01024 | reverse complement strand
GATTCATATTAAGCTTTACGAGGGCGTTGTATCGTCTGACGAGACGTGTATCAAGATGGGAGATATTAAATTGAAGAGCATGCTCTTCAATTTAACCCAAAACTTGGGATTTGTGTAGATACCTATGCTTTGGGAGAGGGGGAAAAATGTGGCAAAGCAATTTTTTTATGGCCTTGAGACTAACTAAGTTGTATCAAAAAGCCATAGGAAAGTGCTTGAAAAAATCTAAAAATAGATCAATATATACACTACAGTACGAGGGTGCTGTATAGGCAAAAAGGTGAATGCAAATGGCAAAGAAAAAAGTCCTGCCTGAAGTTGAAGTTCGCAACTTTGTGGCAAAACACATGAACGATTTTAACAAAAGCCAAACTTTTGTAGATCGAAAGAAAAATGCAAAACGCGGCTATGCAAAGCACAAAAAAGGGGGATATTCGAATGATTATCTCCCTTTTTATTTCAGTGTATTTTCTCAGTTTTTAGTCTACTAAATGATTCGGCTTCAACATCTGCTTAAACAAATTCCACATCATATTCCATACGTTTTGCTGTTTGCTTCGCAATCTCTAAGCCATGCAATTTGGCTACAATATAAAGCGATGCATTGATTCCCGAAGAATTCCCCGCAGCATCTAAGACTTCAACTTCGTTGAATAATAAGATACCGACGTTCATTCAGATAGTTCCATGCGGTATTTAAAGGATTGGATTTGAATTGAAATGTAAAGCCTTAAAACAGAGCTTATTTTGAAAATAAGTCTTCAAACATTTTGTTGAATGTGGATTTTTGTTGTGGTCTAGACGCTGTGCTTTGATGTTTTGAGGCGTCATTAGGTTGTTGGAGTACGTGTTCCATTTGACTGGTCAATTGCTCAAACCATGTTGCGTCGCTGTGCTGCGTCTGATTTAGCTGTTTGGCGCGCTGTGCAGCCAGCACCGATGGATCATTTTTACCTAAGCGGCGCTGCTGTGACGCAGTAATTTCTATACCGAGTAAGGGGGGAATACGAGAGCGGCTGACCGGAGCTTTGGATTTTGTTGGCTTGGTTGGGCGTATATTGACTTGTTGTGCTTGGGGCGGTCTAGGTCGAGTTGAGGATACTTTTTCAATCGGTGTATCGTGTTGCAGCTCTAACATTTTTTGTTTGAGTTGCGGATGGATCTTTGTCATATAAAAGGCAATTGCGACAAAAGCCAGAAAAAATAAAAAATCCATCATCACCTCATTTTATTATTTTACATGAGTGTTCTTAAGCACTCACGATTCGGGTTGCCGATTTCACCATATCACCAAGACCATGAGTCTTGAAGTAGTACTCCATCATGCTTTTCACCATCAGTGGATTATTCATGCTCAAAGCACGATCCAAGAGCTCTTTTGCATCTGGCATCGGCACATGGCAGATGGCTTTACGGACTTTGAGGATATTACTCGAACTCATCGATAGGGTATTAAAGCCCATCGCCATCAGTAAAATAGCTGTGAGTGGATCACCGGCCATTTCTCCACAAATACTAATCGGCTTGTCGTATTTATGACATTCTTGCACCAAGCGAGTCAGCGCACGAAGTACGGCTGGGTGTGAGTGTGAATAGACATTGGCAACCCGTGGGTTATTACGGTCAACCGCAAGTAAGTATTGGGTTAAATCGTTAGATCCGACCGAGAAGAAGTCAACCAATTCAGCAAACTCATCGATCTGTAACAGCACACTCGGCACTTCGACCATGATGCCGATTTTGGGTTTGGTAATTTTCACCTGTTCTTCTTCTTGCACCGCTTGCCAGTCACGATCGAGCAAATACAACGCTTCTTCGACTTCGCTGACACTGGTCACCATCGGCAGCAATATATGCAAGTTGTTCAGGCCAATACTGGCTTTGAGCATGGCACGAATTTGGGCTGAAAAAATCTCAGGATGATCGAGGGTAAAGCGAATTCCACGCCAACCCAGTGCTGAGTTTTCTTCTTCAATCGAGAAATAAGGAAGGTCTTTATCTGCACCAATATCGAGGGTACGCATCACTACGGGTTTATTGGCAAAATGACTGAGCTGTTGACGATAAATAGCGCGCTGTTCTTCTTCACCAGGGAAGCGATCACGCAGCATAAACGGAATTTCAGAACGGTATAGACCGACACCTTTGGCGCCACGTTGTACACCGCGAACCACATCGATCATCAAGCCAGTATTTACAAACAATCGAACTGCAACACCGTCAGGGGTGATGGCATCTTTGGTTTCGTATTGCTTCAGATCTTTAGCAATTTGCTCTTCTTCTTTTTGAATCTCTTTATAACGTGTGCGTAAACGACGAGGTGGATTGATGAATACACGACCTTGATGTGCATCGACAATCATTTCGACATCATCGAGGGTATTAATTGGTAGTTCAGTCACACCGACTACGGTTGGAATACCGAGGGCACGTGCCACAATCACCATGTGTGAGTTCATGGCACCTTCAGTGGTTACAATCGCCGCTATTTTATCGACAGGGAGTTCAACCAAGGCAGCCGTAGAAATTTCCTCACCAATTAAAATGCTTTCATCGGTGATTTCACGGTGACTGGCATCTGCTTCTTGCAAAAAGGCCAAGATACGACGCCCTAGATCTTTTAAGTCTGAAACACGTTCGCGGAGATAGTCATCTTCCATCTGTGCAAACAGCGCAATATGTTTATCAATAACAATGCGTACCGAACCTTGTGCCCAGTTACCGTCACGAATTTCACTTTTGATTTCCGCGGGGAGGGCATTGGCATCGAGCATCCGCAAGAACACGCTAAATAATGCCCGCTCTTCGGCCATGAGGGCATCTTGCATCTTTTCATCGAGAGACAAAATTTCTTGACGAACTGCGTCTATGGCATTGTCGAGTAATTCGAGTTCTTCACTGATGTCATCGGCTTCACGATCGGGGACTGAAGCCAAATCAGCAGGTGGATACAGGATGACTGCACGACCTAGCGCAATACCGCCTGAACCTGAAATACCTTGGAAAGTTTTATAGGCAGGGAGGTTGTTTGGTTTACGAAAGACTTCAATATTCCCGACGGCATGTGCATGGGCAATCACCCCTGAAAGTTGAGCGCACAGGGTCACGAGGAAAGATTCGGCAGCTTCGCTAAAGTCTTGAGGCTCTTTGTTTTGAACCACCAAGACGCCCATAACTTTACGGCGATACATCACCGGAACACCGAGGAAGGAATTGTAAATTTCTTCCCCCGTTTCTGGCAGATACATAAAGCGTTCGTGTTTGGGTGCATTGTCTAAGTTGACGATTTCTTCACGTTGTCCAACTAAGCCGACCAAACCCTCACTGGTATGCAAAGAGACATGCCCAACGGCTTCAGGGTTTAAACCCTTAGAAGCCATTAGTAAATAACGATGATTTCGTTCATCAAGCAAGTAGATTGAGCAGACATCCACATGCATGGCTTCGGCCACTTGATTGACCATAATGTCTAAAGATTCATGCAAACTGGCCGACGCATTAATTTCTTGGACTATGCGTCTTAAGGTATCCAGTTGCATGTTCGACATCGTGTCTGCTCCAAAATTTATTCTGCTTTATTTATAACAACACTCATCCTAAAAATCTGCATCCATTCTGCAAATTTTTACGGTTTTTGCGGAAGCTGATTGCACAGCTCCACCATGGCTTTACGATATACATCGCGTTTAAAATTCACCACTTGACCCAAAGGGTACCAATAGCTGACCCATTGCCATTGATCAAACTCTGGTGGGTCTGACAAATCCAGCTGAATATGCTGTGCCGAAGCCGTCAGTTTTAATAAAAACCACTTTTGTTTTTGACCAATACAAACGGGGTCTGAATCCGTACGTATATACCGATGTGGCAAACGATAGCGCAACCACCCTTGGGTTTGTGCTATCACCTGGACGTGTTCGGGCAGTAAGCCAACTTCTTCTCTCAGCTCACGGTAAAGTGCCTGTTCGGGGGTTTCTCCATGTTGGATACCTCCTTGTGGAAATTGCCAGGCATTGTGACCAATGCGCTTTGCCCATAAAACTTGTCCAATGTCGTTTGCCAAAATGATCCCGACGTTGGGTCGGAAACCTTCTGAATCGATCATTTGGCTACCTAAATATTGTGTAATTTATGACTTTGCTCACGGGGACGTTTATTTCTGTGTCCATCTCGAAAAAGCAAAGTGTAAAAATGTTAAAATTGTTATGATCTTAACGAATTTCTATCGACTAGCGGAGATAGATTTACAATTTTTTTCTTAAATTTCAGCTTTTACGAGTATTTTCATGAAATTGGCACTGTTTGACCTTGATCACACCTTATTAAATACCGACTCAGACCATTCTTGGGGGGAGTTTTTGGTCAATGAAGGCTTGGTTGATCCAATTCATCATCGTGCCATGAATGATAAATTTTATGATGATTATAAAAAAGGCCAGCTTGACCCGATTGCTTATAATGAATTTGTATTTGAGTTTTTAACTCAACATGACAATGCCTACTTAACTGAGTTACATCAGTTGTTTATGAAAAAAGTTATTCGTGCGCAAATGCGTCCTGAGGGCTTTGCTGCCATTCAGCGCCATCAAGATGCAGGACATCAATTGGTCGGGATCACCGCAACGTCTGATTTTATTACCGCACCGATTTTTCGTGAATTTGGTATTACTGAAATCATTGCGACCAATGCCGAAGTTGTGGATGGTAAATATACGGGTAAAGTGATTAATACTCCGTGCTACCAAAAGGGCAAATTAGTCCGTTTGAATCAATGGTTAGAAGGTCGTGATGTGACAGAATCTTGGGCCTATTCAGATTCGATTAATGACCGCTTCCTATTGGAATATGCCGATCATGCCTTTGCAATTAACCCAGATGACCGTTTAGAAGTCCTTGCAAAAGAACAAGGTTGGGACATTCAAGACTGGTCAATTCAAGCCTAAAAATAGATATGATAAAAAAGCATCATTAGATGCTTTTTTATTTGACGTCCTTTTGATTAAACTTCAGCTCACTAATTTGAACTATCGCTCTATATGCAGACAGAAGCTTCTTTTAAACATTTAATTCAAATCTTTATAGGGCCACGTGCTCAATCTTATTTAAAGTTCATAGAACAACAAGGTGGGCAGAACAGTGGCCTGAGTTGGGCGGGGTTAATTTTTGGGCCCTATTGGTTACTCTATCGGAAGATGTATCGCTATTTCTTCTTATTCTTTGCGGTTGGTTTTTTGATTAGTATGTTGGCACTCATCATCGGTGTGCCTGAACAGGTCTTGATGGGGCTAGCATTGATTCCTAACCTCATACTCGCTGGCATCGGAAAGCGGCTTTATAGCGATTTTGCGGTGCAAAAGACCAAAGCCTATATGCAGCAGCCGAAATATAGTGAGCAGGTGTTTGCTGAAGAAGGCGGAGTGAACTGGGGGCTGCCTTTGTTGTTGGTATTTATTCAATCGGTCGTGATGATTATGCTCAGTTTGCCTTTTATTCAATTTTCACCGCTGTAGAATTCTGTAATTGAGTGCGTGTCCGTTCCGTGTTATATCCTTAAAACAGAATAATTTTGTATCCATAAACAATAAGTTTTAACACGGAGAATGACAATGAGTGTACGTCCACGCATGACTCATCTATTTGAACAACTGGGTTTAGATTCGAGTGAAGACGCGATTGCTTTATTTATCGTGACGCATCAACTCAGTGCCCAAACTAAAATTACCGAAGCAGACTATTGGACAGATGCTCAGCGTCAGTTCTTGGCCGAAAAAATTAAGTCAGATGGTGAATGGGCGATTATTGTCGATCAATTGAATGAATCATTACATGAAGATTCGTTGACGAAGTAAAACTGACGGGTCTTCCTTGGTTTTTTTAATGGGATCGGCTGAAATAGGCGATCCCATTTTTAATGCAAAATAAATTTAAGCGACCATTCAACATATAGAAAATCATTCGCTTTTTCTAAATGCTCAAACAGATCACTAAAAAAAGCCACCATAGCGGTGGCTTGATTAATAATTGAATTTTGTAGGCAAAAAATGAATTAGATGTGTTTCATCAATTCAACCAGTTTTTGTGCAGCAAGTGATTGAGTACGGCCTGGATGCCATACCATCCCCAATTGACGATTCATGTTTGAAGGTAAATTCAATTGTTTTAAATCTTGGTTCAATAATGTTTTAGGAAGGACTGACCAACCGAGACCAATTGAAACCAACATGCGAATCGACTCAAGTGAGTTATTGCTCATGGTGACTTTTGGCTTCAGGCCATACTTTTCAAACTCAGCCAAAGTAATTTGACTGGTATAGGTTTGCGCCGCAGGTAAAAGACTTGGGTATTGGATCAAATCTTCTAAGGTTAAATGTTCAACTTGCGCCAAAGGATGGAAAGGCGCAACCACGAATACCAATGGATCATTCCATGTCGTGATGTATTTTAAACGGCTGTCACCTTGTGGCGGTAAAGTCAAAAATGCCAACTCTAAGTCACCTGCCAAAACTTGCTCATGGGCTTGTTCAGAATCAACAAAGTGTACATCTAAGGTCACTTCTGGAAACTGTTGTACATATTGACGCAAATGCGCCGGTAAATGGTGTAAGCCGATATGATGGCTAGTGCCAATTTTCAGTTTACCTTGAACCTGACCTTGCTCATGGCTGAGCGTATGGTGAATATCACCCAATTCATTCAGCCAGCTTTTTACTTTTGGCAAGAGAGAGTTTGCCGCATGCGTCGCTTGAACACCACGACCCGCGGATTCAAAAAGTTTGACACCGAAGTATTCTTCTAAACTGTGAATACGCTTGGTCACAGCAGGTTGCGTAATGAAGAGCTGATCTGCTGCCAAAGAGATCGAACCAGTTTCCATGACTTTTACAAAGGCTTCAAAGGCTGCGAGATTCATCTTCATTCCTATAAAGAATTTTTATGCGTAGTCTCATTGTTATAATATTTTAAGAATAAATCAAAGGAAAAGTTGTATCTTTTGATTTAAAACTAGGCGTTCAAACCAGATGACGCTTTAAATCTGAGGGGATTTTCAGGGTTCAATAGTGTTATTTGAGTACTTGGTCACTGCATGATTTAAGATTGGGCTGTGACATTTTCAGCTCAAATGCGCTGTTACAAAGTTATTTTTTAAACCGAAACCGCAGTTATGCATAATATAAAAAATACAGGGCTGGAAAGTAATTCAACCGTTTGAATTAAAGAGGAGCGATGACGTTTCTTTTTAATTCAGTATTGAACTAAAACAAAAAAATGAACTCAAGTTTTGATGGCTTGGGGAACATACTTTTCAGTGAATAATTATAGCAACAGGTACAGTCATGGCTGCATCGATTAGCAATGTTGTACCTCACAGGGAGAAGGCGATGGATATTAAACACATTAAAAATTTATTGGATATTTTTGAAGGGACAGTCGAAAAGCGCTGTGCAATATATGAAATCGCAGATGACGAAGACGACGAAAACCGTGCAGCTGCCGAGTGTAATGCGGCAAAAAACAAACTGATTCTTGCGATAGAACAATTGATCGAGGCGCATGATCAGCTGGTCTTACAACAAAAACCCAAGCTTTGATGATCCGTCTGCAATTGAATCTATAGGATGAAAAAAATAGAAAGTTAAAGTGGATAGAGTAAAAGAACGTTTTAAGGTCATTAAAAAAACCACCGTGATGGTGGTTTTTTTACAAGGAGCAGGATTGGATTAAGCGGGGATATTTTCCTCTACAGCTTTATCTTTCTTTTCCCATGCTTTTTCGTGGAAGAAAAAGGCAACCGCTTGAACAGTTGGTTCAAGTAAACTTAAGGTAATGGCCATTGCAATACTGCCTGTCACGTAATAACCAACCAACATCGCAACCGTGATATGCATAATGTAATAGCTCAAGGTTTTTTTGAACATGCGCTGATTATTTTCGACGAACTTGTTAATGTGTGCCATGAGAATGCTCCTTGTTAAATTGATAAATCTTGGCAATGAGTTAATAATAATGATTCTTATTTGCAATGTAAAAGAGAAAATTCAATTTATGATCATTGAATTTCTAAATCACTGCTTAAAAATGGCAGAAAGTGATCAAAAAGTCGGAGAAAATTCTAAAGTTTCATCTGCTGAAAGTATTGAAGTGAGCGTGTTTTGAACGCATCAATGGTGATTAAAATGCAGCGGAAATCAGCAGTTAAATATCATTCCTATAAGTTTTTAAACTAATAAAAATGATAAATTAGATTTATGTGAATACGTGGTTATAATCGATTTAACGAAAGAATTTACCCAGTCCAGTGGAGCAAATCGACATGGCAGGCGAAACCCAAAAAGCGGAAACCCAAATAAAAAAAACCTTGTATGACAAATTGTGGGATGACCATCTAGTAAAACAACGAGATGATGGCTCTTCATTATTGTATATCGACCGTCATTTATTGCATGAAGTGACTTCTCCACAAGCCTTTGAAGGGCTACAACTTGCAGGTCGTAAACCATGGCGTTTAAGCGCTAACGTGGCAACGCCAGACCATAACGTACCTACGTCTACTAAGGAGCGTGCTGAAGGTATTGCGGGTATTGAAGATGATACCTCACGTATCCAAGTGCAAACTTTAGATGACAACTGTAAAACTTTTGATGTTGCCCAGTTTGACATCAACGATGTACGCCAAGGGATTGCGCATGTGGTTGGGCCAGAACAAGGTTTAACCTTGCCCGGTATGACCGTGGTATGTGGTGACTCACATACTGCAACGCATGGTGCTTTTGGTTGCTTGGCTCATGGTATTGGCACATCTGAAGTTGAACACGTGTTGGCGACTCAATGCTTAGTTCAAAAGAAAATGAAGAACATGTTGGTGCGTGTTGACGGTCACTTGGGTCAAGGCGTAACTCCTAAAGACGTGGTTTTAGCAATTATCGGTAAAATCGGTACGGCAGGTGGTACAGGTCACGCAATTGAGTTTGGTGGTCAAGTATTCCGTGATATGTCGATCGAAGGTCGTATGACGGTGTGTAACATGGCGATCGAAGGTGGCGCGCGCGTGGGTATGGTGGCTGTCGATGACAAAACCATTGCCTATGTAAAAGACCGTCCATATGCACCGAAGGGCGAACAGTGGGATGCTGCAGTAGAATATTGGAATACTTTAGTGTCTGATGAAGGTGCGCATTTTGATACTGTTGTGGTATTGCAAGGTGAAGAGATTGAGCCACAAGTGTCTTGGGGGACTTCTCCTGAGATGGTGATTCCTGTATCTCAAGCAGTGCCAACTTTAGAACAAGCCAAAGATGACGTACAGCGTAATGACTGGACACGTGCATACAACTATATGGGCTTAGAAGCGGGTCAAGCTTTGGCAGATATCCAATTAGACCGTGTATTCATTGGTTCATGTACCAACTCACGCATCGAAGATATTCGTGCAGCGGCTGAAGTGGCCAAAGGCAAAAAAGTGGCGGCATCGATTAAACAAGCCATGGTGGTTCCGGGTTCAGGTTTAGTTAAAGCACAAGCAGAAGCAGAAGGCTTAGATAAAATCTTAATTGAAGCAGGCTTTGAATGGCGTGAGCCGGGTTGCTCAATGTGTTTGGCAATGAATGCTGACAAGTTGCAACCGGGTGAGCACTGTGCATCAACGTCTAACCGTAACTTCGAAGGTCGTCAAGGTAATGGTGGTCGTACGCATTTGGTGAGTCCAGCAATGGCAGCAGCTGCGGCAATTGCAGGTCACTTCGTTGACGTTCGTACCTTCTAATCAGGGCTAATAGGAGCAAATCGCATGAAAAAATATACCGTTGAACAAGGTATCGTTGCACCATTAGACCGTGCCAATGTTGATACAGATTTAATTATTCCAAAACAGTTTTTGAAATCTATTAAGCGTACAGGCTTCGGAGCCAACTTATTTGATGAGTTGCGCTATTTGGATGAAGGCTATTTAGGTCAGGACATTTCAAAACGTCCGATTAACCCCGATTTCGAATTGAACAAACCGCGTTATCAAGGTGCGTCGATTTTGATCTCTCGTGCAAACTTTGGTTGTGGTTCGAGCCGTGAGCATGCGCCTTGGGCATTAGAAGAATATGGTTTCCGTACTGTCATTGCACCAAGCTATGCGGATATTTTCTTTAATAACAGCTTTAAAAATGGCATGTTGCCAGTGATCTTGTCTGAAGAGATCGTAGATCAGTTATTTAAAGAATGTGCTGCATCTGAAGGCTATCAATTAACCATTGATTTGGCTGCGCAAGAAGTACGTACACCGAGTGGTGAAGCATTTACATTTGAAGTCGATCCATTCCGTAAACACTGCCTATTGAATGGCTTGGATGATATCGGTTTAACCTTACAAGCAGCCGATGATATTCGCGCTTATGAAGAAAAAACCAAAGCATCTCGCCCTTGGGTATTTGCAGAAATTAAAGCTTAAGTCAGTGTCACTGTAGAACTTCTTAGTAGTCAGTCGGCTTAAGTCTTGCTAATATCAGGCGAAACAAAATTTATACGTTAGCCAGAATTTATCAGGTTGGGTTCGAAAAATGAAAAAGTTCTTCGGTCAGCTGGTTGTAACGGGAGCGCTGTTCGCAACGCTCTCTGCCTGTCAAAGCTTTGACACGGCACGCATTAAAAATGTGAAAGAAACTGAAAGTACAAAAAATAATGCTCTGATTTACTGTGCAGGTACAGCGCATTGTGAATTTGAGCGTTTTGATCAAATACAGGTGGTTGATCCAAATAATCAACATGTACAACGTGCTGCGATTAAAGCAGGCATTGTACGGTTGAATGGTCGTTCATTGTCTGAGCCTAATCCTTTGTATTTGTCTGTACCTTCAGGTCAGCATGAAGTCGTGATTCGCTATTATCCAATTTCTCAGGAAAAAGCAGAGCGCTTGCATGTCATTCACAACTTTAGGTCCAAACACGAGTACACCTTTAAAATGTACCGAGAGCGTTCAAAAAACACAGGCAGTTTACTGGATAAATCTGCGCCTGATCCGCTCTGTGTAGACTTAAAGCAAGGTGCAAAAACGATTCGACGTTTCTGCCGACCCTACAATGTCCTCACAGGACTTGGTGAGTTTGTAGAAAAGAAACTTTAAATCTGACTGGTAATCAAGCCAGCGTATAAATGGAAAGACTCATGTCAAAACATATTTTGATTTTACCAGGTGATGGTATTGGTCCTGAAATCGTGAAAGCGGCTGAACAAGTGCTGACACGTGTAAACGAGAAATTCAACTTAGGTTTGACTTGGGAACAAGGTCTTTTAGGTGGTGCAGCGATCGATGCGCACGGTTCACCTTATCCAGAAGTAACAGCAGCACAAGCGAAGACTGCTGATGCGATTTTATTGGGTGCAGTGGGTGGTCCTAAGTGGGATACCATTGAGCGTTCAATTCGTCCAGAACGTGGCCTATTAAAAATTCGTTCAGAATTAAATTTATTTGCTAATTTACGTCCAGCCATTCTTTATCCGCAGCTTGCAGATGCGTCGAGCTTAAAACCTGAAATCGTAGCAGGTTTGGATATCTTGATCGTACGTGAGTTAACTGGCGGGATCTATTTCGGTCAACCACGTGGTATTCGTGAACTCGAAAACGGCGAAAAACAAGGTTTCAATACTGACGTATATGCAGAATCTGAAATCAAGCGTATTGCCAAAGTTGCTTTTGAAATGGCGAACTTACGTGGTGGTAAAGTGTGTTCAGTGGATAAAGCCAACGTACTAGAAGTGACTGAGCTTTGGAAACAAACTGTAACTGCGTTAAAAGAAGAGCAGTATCCTGAAATTAACTTGTCTCATATGTATGTTGACAATGCTGCAATGCAATTGGTTCGTGCGCCAAAACAATTTGATGTGATCGTGACTGGTAACTTGTTCGGCGATATCTTGTCTGATGAAGCAGCGATGTTAACCGGTTCTATCGGCATGTTGCCATCGGCTTCTTTAGATGAAAATGGTAAAGGCATGTATGAACCTTGCCACGGTTCAGCGCCAGATATCGCAGGTCAAAACATTGCGAACCCATTAGCTACAATTCTGTCTGTTGCTATGATGCTACGTTATACCTTCCGTGAAGAAGCGGCGGCAAAAGCAATTGAAGATGCAGTAGGTAACGTCCTAGATCAAGGCTTACGTACAGGTGACATCATGTCAGAAGGCAGTACTCAAGTCGGTACAGTTGAAATGGGTCAAGCTGTAGTTTCTGCATTGAACTAATGTTGAATCAAAAAAACGCAGCGTTTATGCTGCGTTTTTTTGTGCCTAGAAATTATAAACCCTAGAGTTGATGCCCTAACAGGTGCGACCAGTTAATCGGACATCAGTTGCAATATTATGCTTTATGCGAAATTGAATAAGGCAGTTTAACTCCACCTCATAGCGTGTATTTCCACTAGGAATCGGCACAGCAGCACCGCTGCCCATGCCCATCGCAGGATTTTCCGCCATCGGTAAAGGAATACTAATCGG
The DNA here is from genome assembly GCF_013420195.1 of Acinetobacter sp. YH01024. Lineage (NCBI taxonomy): Bacteria > Pseudomonadati > Pseudomonadota > Gammaproteobacteria > Moraxellales > Moraxellaceae > Acinetobacter > Acinetobacter sp. YH01024. The sequence continues at coordinate 23,810 of NZ_VOYQ01000036.1, read as the reverse complement.
GCGTGCGACACGATAAAGGAGGTAGTCCGAACTGACCTCCACGGGAGAAGTCCTTTGATAGCCCAGTTTGCTGAGGTCGAGTTCTGCTTGAATCGTTTGGCTCGATTGACCAATAAATGAGGCTAAATGGCGTTCACGTTCAACGGAGGATATCGTTGATGTCGTGGTACAGCCAGCCAATAACACAATGCTTAGAACGCATCCCATGCTCAGTATAGGGTGAATAAAACGCTGATCTTCGTAAACCTGATGTTCCAAAATAAATTTCATGGGTCAGTTCCTCACGAAATAAATTCAGTTTAGTCAGATTGGTCTGTATAACACTGTAGTCATTTGATACACGGTCTTCCGAGCAGGATTAGCCTTTTGTGTTCTATCGTAGGATCAACAAGCTCTGCCAATATAGTCAATAGATTCAACTATTTGATTGCGTAATTTGAACTCGATTTTACATTGCATATCGACAGTGACACCATCTTTAGAAGGCGTTGGGATAGGGGCGCCCATGGCTATACTGGTGCCGATATTCGGTGTACCTATCGGAATTGGCATCGAGCGTACAATCGTATAGCTAAGTTTTTCATTGCTTTGTACAGGTGCTCCCATCACTTTGTAGCCCAATTGACTTAAGTTGAGCTCTTTACGAACTTGATCAGCTGGCTGTCCAATATCGTGTTGTAGGGATTGATTGAGTTGCTTTTGGCCTGTCGTGGCACAAGCAACTCAAAAGACAGCACCGACTAATCCTAGATGTTTCATATGATTTTATATCCTTATATTTTAAATTTTTTAATCGAATTTTTATGTTTTTAGACTGTAAAGGAAAGCAAATTTGCAGTCAATTTTTATCATTGCATTGAAATAGATACAAAAAAAAAGCCACTTATAAAGTGGCTTTTTCGCTTCGCTAAAACTTAGCGCGCACGGTAAGTGATACGACCCTTAGTCAAATCATAAGGTGTCATTTCTACTTTAACACTGTCGCCAGTCAAAATACGGATATAGTGTTTACGCATTTTGCCAGAGATGTGAGCAATCACTTCATGACCGTTTTCTAAACGTACACGGAACATAGTATTAGGAAGCGTCTCGGTGACAACGCCTTCGAACTCGATGAGTTCCTCTTTATTGGCCATAGCCTACCTGAATGAATAAATTAGCAAGGCGCAAATTATAGTCAATTTTTTTTCAGAATACAAGCCGTAAAAGGCTTTGAACTGATCGACTGTCAGTAAAATAAGCGAACAATTCAGTTAAATATTTTCAACAAAAAATGTGTAGTAACAGTTGTCAGTTTGGTCAATCACAGTTAATCTAAAATCAATCTTTTTAAGTATAAATGAAGTACATACAAGGAAGGTTCTGGAGTGGGTCAGCTAACTGATGCATCTGTTGTGTTGCGTTTAGGGTATCAAGCGATTCGTCGTGCCGGATTGCCAACAGAAGAAATTTTAACAAAAGCGGGTGTAGCATTAAATCAGGTTGAAACCAATGACCGTACCCCATTGAATGCGCAATTTGCGTTCTGGGTGGCTGCAGAAGAAGTCAGTAAGGATCCTGATATTGGTTTGCATCTGGGTGAGCATTTGCCTTTATATCGAGGGCAGGTGATTGAACACTTATTCATTTCATCTGAGAATTTCGGTGAAGGTTTAAAGCGGGCTTTGGCGTATCAACGCCTCATTAGCGATGCCTTTCATGCGCAATTGGTGATTGAAGATGACCGCTGCTATTTGACCAATGGTCATCAGCCTTGGGCAGAAAATATCGTGAATCGTCATTTTTCTGAATGCGCGATGTCGGGTGTTTTGCGTTTCTTTAAGTTTATTACTGAAGGGCGTTTTCAGCCAATTTATATCGACTTTAACTTTAGTCAGGGCGCGCCAGATGATGAGTATTTCCGTGTCTATGAATGCCCTGTGAGTTTAGGGCAGAAAGAAACCCGATTATATTTTGATCCGGCTATTTTAGAGTATCAATTGTGGCAGGCAGAACCTGAGTTATTACAATTGCATGAGCAGTTAGCGATTGAAAAACTTCAGGAGTTGGCGCGTTATGATTTGGTTGGTGAAGTTCGCCGTGCTATTGGTTCAACGCTTGAAAGTGGTGAAACCACACTCGAAACGGTCGCTGCACAGCTCAACATTACCCCACGTCGTTTACGGACTCAGTTGTCAGAAGCCAATACCAGTTTTCAGCAAATTTTGTCAGACTATCGCTGTCGTTTGGCTAAAAAATTATTGGCCAATACCAATGAAAGTGTGGAGCGCATTGTTTACTTAACGGGTTTTTCTGAGCCAAGTACGTTCTATCGCGCATTTAAACGCTGGACCAATGAAACGCCTGTGGAATACCGTAAGCGGAAGCAGCGTTAAGGTTGATCTTCGATAAAATCCTTCCCTAAACAGAATCCCCCCTTTGAAAGGGGTACTTTCATTTTTAGAACCTAGCAATGGCGAAAATGACACTCATCCCTCTGTGAAAGGGAGGTTGGGAGGAATTTTTTATTCAGGCATATTTAACCAATGAGGTCCCAGCGGAACTTGAGGAAGTTCAAACTGTGCTGGATAGTCTGCATGGATAAAATACAGCCCATCGGGCGGTGCGGTGACACCAGCTGCTTTTCGGTCTTCAGCCGCAAAAATGTCGTCAATATGGTCAACGTCATACATACCTTGCCCAATTTCCAATAAACAGCCCATGATGTTACGCACCATGTGATGTAAAAAACCATCGGCCTGAATATCTAGGACTAAGTAACATCCGTGTTGGATCAAGCGACAATGGCTGACATGACGAACTGGCTGATTGGACTGACAGGCTGCGGCACGGAAGCTTTCGAAATTATGAGTGCCTTCAAATTTGGCCGCGGCACGTTGCATTTTCAGCACATCTAGCTTGGCATAAACATGGGTCACTTGCTTATGTAATAAAGCTGGACGTTGTGGATTATTATAGACCACATAGCGATAACGACGTGCTTGCGCTTTAAAGCGGGCATGGAAGTCCTGATCCATTTCCTTAATCCATTGGATGGAAATATCACGGGGTAATTGGCTATTGCTGCCCATTAACCATCCACGAATGGGACGAATCGCCTGAGTATCGAAATGTGCCACCATATTGGTTGCATGGACGCCGGCATCTGTTCGGCCAGCGCCGTGCAACATGATTGGCTCATTGGCCACTTTGCTGAGGACGGTTTCAATGGTTTCTTGCACGCTTGGTACGCCCGGTTGCTGAGTTTGCCAGCCCTTGTATTGCATGCCACAAAACTCAATCCCAATCGCAAAACGTTGCATAGTTACCTCAAATGACTTAATCGTTCCAATGCGCAGTCCAGTCTGCGGCACTGCCGTATTGTAAATACATTTTCAAACATTTGGCATAAAGATCTGCATGACCCAAACAATTGCTCAGTAATATTCCACTATCTTTGACCCAGTCACTGACAGCATAGCGCTGATCTATACCGCCATGAACAACCTGTGTACTTAAAATAATTTTGCAATTTTTTTGTTGTATAGCCTTCAATATATTGAGTAATTCAGCATCAACGGCAATGTTGCCTGTGCCAAAACCTTGCACAATTAAAACGTCTGGAGTGTGTGTAAGTAGAGCCGCTAAATTTTGACTGTGTAGCTTGGTTGCAATCGGTTGCAACATCCAATTCAGGCAATTGAAATGAGCCGCTTTGTCTAAATCATTGGCCTGAACAATATAAGGCGATGTCAGCATTGAAAGTGGCTGTGTGGCTGGCAGCCCATCAAAGGCTTTCAGATCGGTTGTATGCACTTTCAGTGCGGATTGAGCATGCATTAATTGATGATGAAAGGCCAAATAAACCCCAACACTCGATTGGTGTACCGATTCTAATGCAAAATTTAAATTGTCGATGGCATCGGTAAATTCACGGGTGTTGTCACCAGCTATATTAAACAGCGGATATTGGCTGCCTGTAAGCACGATATGAGCAGACTGTCCCATAAAGTGTGCAAGCACGGCGCTGGCATAGCTAAGCGTGTCTGTACCATGAATAATTACGAAATGCTGAAATTGTTGTAATTGTAAGCTTTGAATTTGTTGAATCAGCGCCAACCAGTCGGGTGCAGTACAAGCACTACTGTCACGAATGACAGGTGCGACAAAACATTCAATGTTTAGGTGTAGTGGCAGCACATGCTGTAATTTAGGTAAAAACACATTCGCTGGCATGGGGCTTAAAGGTTCACCGATACAACCGAAAGTACCACCCATATAAATAAGAGCAATTTTTTTCATCATAAAAAAAGCAGCCTTGAAAGACTGCTTTAGTTTAAATCGCTTTAGTTTAAGATGCGATTTGATTCAGTAACTGATCTGCTTGTTGACGCTGAGCTGAAGAAAACTCAGCTTCTTTTTCAGTCAAAATTTCACGTGCAGCGTCATAAGCACCCAGTTTGATGTATTGCGCTGCCAACTCAAGATTCAATTCAATTTCATTGACTTCAACCAGTTCGGGGAAAGATTGAACCAATGGATCGTTTTGGTCTGTAGCAGATGGGGTTGAAGGTGTGCCTAAACCGCTAATGTCAAAACTCACACCACTTGAAGAAGGTGCGGCAGGTTTCTCTTCAGGCGTAGACTCTAAGTTAAACTCTGTTGCAGGAGCGACAACGGCTTCTTCTGTTTTTGCTGTTTCAAAAGCACCTAAGTCAAAGTTTAAGGTTGGAGCTTCAACTTTGTTTTCTTCTACAACTGGTGTTTCTGTTGTAAATGAAAAATCTAAAGGCTCGATTTTTTCTTCTACAGTTTCTGTTTTAGTTTCAGCCGCAGCTTCAGTGCTTGGGGCAAAGTCCATTGCAAAATCAATTGGTTTGATTTCTTCAACGGCAGGAGATGGCTGAGCAATCTCTTCGGTTTTCAGTGTTGCTTCAAGTGCAGGTTCTGGTGAAATTGAAAGCGTGTCAAATTCAAGCGGCTGTATTTTTTCAGCAGGCGCACTTTCAACAGGGGCTGAAATGTCTGCTTTTGCAGGCGTTTCAGTGGTGAAATTAAAATCTAGAGGTTTAATTTCAGCTGCTTTTGGCTCAACAGGTGCAGCAGTTGAACTTTGCATTAAAGCATCAAAATCAGAGGTATTTTGAGCTTTTGATGGAGCCTCTTCAGTGATCGGTGATACAAAGTTAATGGCATCATCTTTCACATTTTGAGAATTTTCAAATTCTACTTTTTTTGCTTCAGCTTGTTCTAAAATTTCATCGAGTTCAAGTGAACGAATATGGCTTAGCAATTGGCTGATGGCAAATTCGTCTTTTTGTAAAATGTGAATATCTAATAGATATAGATATAACTCATGTTGTGAGTTGTCACGTTTTAACGATTGATTGATTTGTGCTTCAGCAGAAAAGAAATTACGTTCTGCAATTAATTTTTCAATTTTGCCACGAGCATCGGTCGTTAATGGCGTCATTGATTTTTTTTCAATGACACTGCTTTCAACCACTTGAGTTTTCTTCGGAGTCGCTTTGGCCGAAACACCCGTTTTCTTGGTTTTAGTGGATGTTGGTTTGGCTTTATCTGATTCTTGATCTTTTTGGCGTTTGTTTAAAAAAACCAATACGATCACTAAGATCACTAATGGAATCACATAAATCAGCATGTTTTAACCCCTTGGAGATAGAGCGATATAAAGTTGCACTCATCCCTATAAAATCTTGATTGGTAACGTTTTAGTTTATTGGCTTCTTTTATCTGCTTGTTGAGCTTTCAACTGTTGTTGCAGTTGAGCAAGACGAGCATTTAATAATTGAATTCTGTGATCCTTTTGATTTAGCGCCAATTCTAATTCAGTTACGTTTCTCTGTAATTTAACGGTTTTTTCACGAGATGTCATAACTTTTAATGACAACTCTTTCGAAGTTTTATTCTTTTCTGCTGCGCTGTTGGCAGAAGATTGTGCCGAATCTTGCGCTTTCTCTGCCACCAGACTCATTTCAGCTTGATTCAAGCGGTATTTGGTTTTGCCTGACTGCTTCGAAGGCACTTTGGCAAGTTCTGCAGCAGAGACTTTTACAGGCTGTTTTGCTTGCTGCATACCATGCAGATTTAAGGCAGCACCACGGCGCAGACGGTTTACATCGCCTTGAATGAATGCATGTTCGTTGCTGTTTTTAATTTGTTGCATGACTTCAGAAACAGGGCGGTTTTGTTCTGTCGCGATACGTGAGGCAATCCCCCAAAGGCTTTCATTTGAGCGAACCACATATTTTGCCGCTGGTGTTGCTGTCGATGAAGCCGCGGTACTTGTTGGTTTTGGTGTAGATGCTTTTTGAGCTGTCGTTGTTGGATTTTCACGTTTTTGTGCTGCCTGCTCCGCAGCAAATTTTTGTGCCAATGGGTCTTGAGATCTTGCAGTTGATGCTGTTGCAGTTTGTGTGGCTTGCATTTCTGAACTGACAGAGCCGGTCGAATTGGTTTTTGTAACTTGCGAAATTGATGTTTCAGAACCAGATGAAGTATTTGCGCTATTTTGCTCCGCAGGTGCAACGCTATAATTTTGTACATGCGTGACAGGTTCAATCGCAACAGGCGTTGAAGTTGCTAATTGTGCTAATTTTGGCGGTGCTTTGGTACTGAGTAATAGGGGTTGTTCTGCAGCTACGGGTGCTTTTGCGGTATACAGTGTGCTGACAGGTAAATTTAAGGCAATTTCTTTTTCATTTACAATAACGACAGGTGCTAAAGCACGCTCATTGGCACGTGTTTGATTCGCATTCGACGGCGCTGGATTGCGTTTTAATGGTGTGCGAATTTGTTGCAGGCGTGAAGCATTACCTTCTTTAATATTGACAATAAAATTAAGCTCAGCATCGGTCACTGGACGCGAAGAGGTAATGGTAATTACCCCATTGCCTGCACCATCACGACGTGTAAAGAAGTTTAAATGTCCCGGTGGTTGATGCCCTGTACCCATACTCAATAAATCCTCTGCCGTGGCTAAACTTGCATTGAGCGGCACAGATGTATTTGAGTGGCGAAAATGAATCTCAGCGTACAGCAATTCCCCGGGTGCTGACTGGACTTGTACAGGATCAATGCTGATCGCTTGAATGTTTTGAGATGCAATAACGGCTAAAATGGCGATCTTTAATTTGTTATATACGGTCATCTTAATCTTTAGCTCGAATATATGTCGCATGGCGAAAATTATAGATTAGCGAGTTGTCGAAGAATTGTAAAATATTTACACGACAGTTACATAAAAAAGCCGATCAATTGTGATCGGCTTCTTGTTCAGAGACTTAAAAATGCTTAAGCATTTTTATAATCAATGAGAATTCTTAGCATACGACGTAAAGGTTCAGCAGCACCCCAAAGCAATTGGTCACCCACAGTGAATGCACCTAGGTATTCTTTACCCATGTTGAGCTTACGTAGACGACCAACTGGAACAGACAAGGTGCCAGTTACAGCAACAGGAGTCAGATCAGTCATTGAAGCTTCACGCGTATTTGGCACCACTTTAGACCAATCGTTGGCACTAGCGATGATATCTTCGATTTCATCTAGTGGCACATCTTTACGAAGTTTTAAAGTCAATGCTTGTGAGTGACAACGCATCGCACCAATACGGACACAGTGTCCATCGATTGGAACGATTTGCTGGTTGCCTAAGATCTTGTTGGTTTCAACTTGACCTTTCCACTCTTCTTTCGACTGACCGCTTTCAAGCTGTTTGTCGATATAAGGAATGAGAGAACCCGCTAAAGGCACACCGAAGTTTGCAGATGGGAAACCTTCGCCACGTTGTAACTGTGCAATTTTAGAATCAATATCTAAAATTGGTGAACGTGGGTCATCTAGCAAGTCTTTGGTGTTGTTATACAAGTAGCCCATACCTGAAATCAGTTCACGCATGTTTTGCGCGCCTGCACCAGAAGCCGCTTGATACGTCATAGACGTTGCCCATTCCACTAAATTATTTTGGAATAGACCGCCTAAACCCATCAGCATAAGTGAAACGGTACAGTTACCGCCCACGAATGTTTTTGTACCTTTCACTAAGCCGTCTTTGATTACGTTCATGTTTACTGGGTCAAGTACGATGATCGCTTCATCATCCATACGTAAAGTCGATGCAGCATCGATCCAGTAGCCATTCCAGTTTTCTGCTTTAAGCTTAGGGAAAACTTCAGTCGTATAATCGCCACCTTGGCAGGTGATAATGACATCCATTTGCTTCAGACTATCAATGTCCGTTGCATCCATAAGTGCTGGGGCAGTCTTACCACCAAACGCAGGGGCTTCACCACCTGCATTACTGGTAGAAAAGTAAAACGGTTCGAAATGAGCGAAATCGTTTTCTTCAACCATACGTTGCATAAGGACGGAACCAACCATCCCGCGCCAACCGACCAGACCTACTTTCATGTCACTTTGCCTCGGTGCGTTAAAAAATAAAAGGGGGTTCGAGTGTACCAAAAGGGCGCATAACTGCAAGCGCTACATAATGAAAACACCAATAATATTGTGCAATATATCTTGTTTATGTTACATGCAAAACTGATATAAATTTATGAATCAATAAAAAATAAAGAATATAAGGGAGGCGTGATGATTTGGATTGAAATACTGGCGGGCTTCGTCATTTGGTTGACATTTTGGTCACTGATCCCACGAGATGAATGGTGGTTTCGTGGTGCAGATTTTCCGCGCCTGCAAATCTTGGCTTTGGGTATATTTGCTTTCATGGGCTTAATTTTATGGAATGCGGAATGGGACTTGGCGCGTGAAATCATTCTAATTGGGCTGATTGCCGCCTTGGCATATCAATTGAAAATGGTATTGCCTTATACGTTTCTGTGGAAAAAACAAGTCAAACAAGTCCGATCAGACCAGTTAGATACACAAAAACAGATTTCAATCATTGTCTCCAATGTACTCACGCCAAATACCCAATATCACTTGTTATTGGCGCAAATACAGAAGCATCAACCTGACTTAGTACTCACGCTAGAAACAGATCAAACTTGGCAAAATGAATTGGCAGTGATTGAAGCTGATTATCCTTATCGCGTACCCGTACCTTTGGATAATTTGTATGGCATGCATTTGTATAGCAAGTTAGAACTTAGTGAAACTGAAGTCAAATTTATTCTCAGTGATGAAATTCCTTCGATCCATACCCGAGTCACCTTAGCATCAGGAAATCAGGTTCAACTGTATTGTTTACATCCCAAACCGCCAAGTCCAACAGAAGCCAAAGATTCAACTTTACGCGATGCAGAATTGCTGATTGTGGGCGATCAGATTAAAGATTTAGATGAAAGTTGCATCGTTATGGGGGACCTGAATGATGTGGCATGGTCACGTACTACACGACTCTTTCAACGAATCAGTGGGCTTTTAGACCCGCGTGTTGGACGTCATTTCGTAAATACCTTTCATGCCAATTATCCACTGCTGCGTTGGTCGCTCGACCATATTTTTCATAGTACAGATTTTGCATTGGTACATATGGAACGCTTGCCCAATATCGGTTCAGACCATTTTCCAGTCTATGTGGTGCTGCAAACAGGCAGGGTATTTGAGCAAATCCAAGAAGAATTAGAGCAAACAGATGAAGATGAACAAGAAGCGCAAGAGGCAATTCAGGAGGGTATAGAAAAAGCTGAGAAAGAGGAGAAGATTGTGACTGATGAAATCGCCCATGATTATAAGGATGGTACGAAGGCACCTTGATTTTGTTTGATTTAAGAGAAAAGTGTAAGAAATAGCTTACACAGCTTTCGGCTTCTGACGAATGGTCAGGTCAAGTGTATTGACTTATTCTTTGTTCATCGGCACATGGAACTGGGAACGGAACATCCCACTAAGGAAGACGAAGCCGATGGAAGCATCACGGAACGAATGCAGGAAAGGAAAGCCAATAAAAAATAAAAAGAATACTTGTGAAAGCACAACCTCATAGACCCGAGTTTTGCAGGATGCAGAACTCGGGTTTTGCTTTTATGATATAGATATTTTTGCTTTTCTTTTGATCAATTTCTTTATACAGTGTGCCAAGAAAAAAGCGATGAATTTCCAATAAAAATATAGGTATGAGGCGTTCTATGCTGTCCGAATGGTACCAGAAAATATTGCAGATTACACACTTATCTACGGATGCACTTTCCATTTACCTTGGCTTAATCCTGTTCTTTTTTGTGGCCTTTTGCCATCACCGCCAATTGAAATCACATTATGCGATTTGGACCGTTGTGGTCGTCGCAGTGGGGTTGGAATTGTTTAATGCACGGCATGATATTTTAGATAGAGGTTATTGGCGTATAGGGCAAAGTTTGCAACATATTTTGAATGTCTTGTTACTGCCGCTAATCCTCTGGTTAATGGCTCGATACCGTGTGTGGAAGGGCTAAGTGGAAGCGCGAAATTGAAGGGCTAAATAGTAGGGTTGAATCACCATTGAGTCATTCATAATAAAAAAGGATATTGTGCATTTCACAATATCCTTTCTAGATGCAGATCTAGTTGCTGAATTAAAAATATTTCCAGAGCGTTATCCTGCACAGCAAAGATCTATGGCGTGTAGTCAATCAAGCTGAATGCTGAGAGACCACCTGCGTATACAACTCCAAAGTCTGGTCACACATCTCTTTTAAACTAAACATACTGATAGGCTGCACGTGTTGTGGTTGGTCTAAATGCAACTTTAAAGTGTCGAGTAATTGTGTTTCATCATCGACAGTGACTAAACCTTGCGAATAGACATTCGATAAAATTTCAGCTACGCCACCACGGTTCCAACCAATCACAGGTGTACCGACAGACAGTGCTTCGAGTACAGTCCGTCCAAAGGTTTCCGCTTGGCTCGACAAAGATAAAACCAAATCGCTAAAAGCTAACCATTCACGAATATCCGAACGGTGACCGACAAAACTAATCCGATCACTCAGTCCTTTCGCCGCAATGCTGTCTTGTATTTCTTGTAAATAAGCCGCTTTTTTCGGATCAGCACCACCGACCACCACCGCATGTACGTCGGGATACTGTGTTCGTAGCTGTTCCATTAAATGGATCAGGGTTTCATGACCTTTCAAACGGGTGATACGGCCTGGTAAGCAAATCAGACGTTTATTTTCCAGTTCAGGGAAGTCTTTTAGGGTTTGATTGAGCCACTGTGCTGAGGGTTGATAGCCATGTGGAAAAGCAGCAGGGTCGATGCCACGATAAATACGCACAATGTCCTCGGTAGGACAGTTTTTGTAGTTATCCGTAATGTATTTGACAACACTATCCGAGACCGCAATGACTTTTTCAGCTTGCGTCATGATTTGACTGTAGCGATTAATCGAATAAAAACCATGTACAGTTGAAATCAGGTGAGGTCGCTTGTTAGCTGGAATCCCTTTGAGGGCAAAATGCGTGAGCCACGCGGGGACACGTGAGCGCACATGCACGATATCTGGTTGATGTTGCTCAATCAGTTTACGTAGTGGACGAATTTGCCATAAGCTCGATAAGGCTTTTTTATGGATTGCGAGTGTAAGATGAGTTGAGCCTTCGGCTTCTAATTGAGTCACCATACGGCCACCATTTGAAACCACTAAGGACTCATGACCGGCGGTCACTAAAGCACGAGCTATTTCTAAGGTTCCTCGCTCGACACCACCACTGTTCAATTCAGGTAAAAGCTGCATCACTTTCATAGCATTTCTCTTTTTTATGTGCTGAGTTGAACTCAATAGATTTTGTCATAGCCTTGTGGGCGGGTTTTAAAGCGGCGATGGAACCACATGTATTGTGTCGGTGCGATTCGCAGCTGATTTTCAATAATTTTATTGGTTCGAATAGCATCCGAAACTTCATCGTCACTCGGAAAATTGTCCAAAGCAGGTTCAATCAATACATGATATTGAGGGTTGCTGATGTCGCCGTCTCGATAAAAATACAACGGGATCGCCTCGGCTTTAGCAATTTTTAATAAGCGACGATGTGCAGTAACAGTGGCTGCTGGAGTACCAAAAAATGGTGCCATGACCCCTTGTTTTAAACCAAAGTCCTGATCGGGACTGTACCAAATGGCATGGCCATTTTTCAGATTACGAATTAAGCCACGCATATCATCATGATCGATTTGGTTGGCATAGATGGTGGCACGGCAACGCACAATCAACATATCCAACAGTGGATTATTTTGCGGACGATAAACCACATCCGGTTCAAAGAACTGTGCGCATAAATAGCCACCTGCATCGAGCAGGGTAGAATGTGTGCCGAGGAGCAAAATACCTTTGCCTTCAGCTTGTGCATTTTGAATATGCTCTAAGCCTTCAATTTGCACCCGATTTTTGAACCACTGCGGGCTGTACCATGCATTTAAAGTTTCAAAAATGCCAATCATTTGGTCGATAAAAACCTGTCGTGCATTGGCTTCAACTTGTTCTGACGCCCATTCAGGAAAGCAAACTTCCAAGTTGCGAATCGTGGTTTTACGACGTGACTTGAGATTGTTAAAAGCAACAGAACCGAGGAATTGCCCAAGGCGATACTGAACTGCCCAAGGAAGAATCGCCAAAATCATAAGAAATACAATCCCTATCCAAATTCCCCAATACTGAGGAAGTAAGAAAGACCATTGGAATTTTCCGGGTTGATATGTTGGCTTTTGACTCATAGGGCTAAATCAAAGATTAAAAAATAGGGTTCAGTTTAGCATGAAGCTGAATTGAAAGAGAAAGTTCAACCTTATGCTGCATCAGACTTAACCTTTGACTAAACCGCCATCGACAATCAAATTCTGCCCTGTGACCGCACGTGAGTAAGGGGACAAGAACATCATGATGGCCGCAGCAAATTCTTCAGGTGTGGTCACAGTACGTAAAGGTGTCGATGCCGCGATTAAATCAAACACGGCATCGGGTGTCGCTTTACTGGCATCGGTGCTTTGTAATAAGCCACCAGAAAGCATATTGACGTTAATCCCAAACTCACCCAGTTCATGCGCCGCTGTGCGAGTGAATGCCAAAAGTGCCGCTTTTGCTGCAGTGTAGTCGTGGTAAGGCACGACAGGGTTTTGTATCAGGTTGGTACCAATATTGACAATGCGACCAAAACCCTGTGCTTTCATCTTGGGAAGCGCCGCTTGAGTGGTGTTGAGTGCAGCGACAACTGCTCCATCAAACTGTTGCTGTAAGTGCTGTGCAGTCAGTTCTTCAATTTTAGGACGGGCATCGCCATTAAATTGAAAATGGATAAGGGCATTATTCACGACAGAGGTGATCGCGGTCCCAAAATGTGATTCTGCTGCAGCAAAGAGCTGTTCTACTTGAGCTTTATCGGTGACATCTGCTTGATAGGCAAACACTTGCTGAGGAAATGCGGTCGCCAACTGTTCTGCTGCAGTTTGACTGGATAGATAGTTCACGACCACGCGTGCGCCTTCAGCAATTAACGTTTGGCTAATTGCCAAACCGAGGCCACGTGCGCCCCCTGTAACCAAGACAATTTGATCTGAAATTTGCATGCTCGTGACTCAATCTTATGTTGAACGTCACCATAGCAAGCTTTTCACATTAGCGGAATCGTCTTTACAAACGCTGTATGCTCCAATTTAAAACAGCGTCATTTAGGTTAGCCATCCAGTCGAGTCATATGACATAAAAAAAGCCGTATCGAAATACGGCTTTTTCTGTATGGAATCTTTGTGGACTTAGCCTTTAGCAAGTGTTTCTAGCTCATCTAGACGTTCCATTTTTTCCAGCATTTCGTCATCAATTTCAGCTAGACGCTGTGATGCTTTGGTCGCAGCATTAGCGTCAGTCATAAACCAAGAACCGTCAGCTAATTTTTCAGACAATTCAGCTTGCTCTTGTTCCAATGCTTCAATTTCAGTCGGCAGTTGTTCTAGGGCACGTTGGTCTTTATAGCTGAGCTTGACTTTTTTAGGCACGGCAGCGGCAGCCGCGGCTTCGGCTTTAGCCATGGCTTTTTTCACATCGCTTTTTTGATCCACGACAGTTTGGTCAGGACGCTGTTCCAAATAGTCTTGGTAACCTCCGATGTATTCATCGATTTGACCTTTACCATCAAAGACCCAAGTTGATGTCACCACGTTGTCCATAAAGGCACGGTCATGCGAAATCAGTAACAGTGTGCCTTTGTAAGCGCTGAGCATTTCTTCCAACAGTTCAAGAGTTACCATATCCAAGTCGTTGGTCGGTTCGTCCATCACGATAAGGTTCGATGGTTTCAGTAGCAGTTTAGCCAACAGAATACGGTTACGCTCACCCCCAGAAAGTGCTTTAACTGGTGTACGTGCGCGTTCTGGAGAGAATAAAAAGTCTTGTAAATAACTGTAGATGTGACGACGGCTACCATTGACATCGACATGGTCTGAGCCTTCAGAAACGTTATCTTTCACTGATTTTTCAAGATCAAGTGCATTTCGAAGCTGATCAAAGTAAGCAACTTCAAGCTGTGTACCTGTTTTCACTGTACCAGTATGTTCTTGCTCACCCAAAATAGCTTTGATGAGGGTAGTTTTACCCACACCGTTGTCACCGACTAAGCCGATACGGTCACCACGTAATACCAGTGCCGAGAAATCTTTGATGATTGGCGCGCTGTTGCCAAATTGCACAGCTAAGTTTTCAATTTCAAAGACCACTTTACCTGAGCGCTGCGCATCTTGCGTTGCCATGCTCACTTTGCCTTGTTGTGAACGGCGCGCTTTAGACTCTTCACGCAATGCTTTTAAGGCACGAACACGACCTTCGTTACGGGTACGACGCGCTTTAATGCCCTGACGAATCCACACTTCTTCTTCAGCGAGTTTTTTATCGAATAGCGCATTTTGCTTTTCTTCCGCTTCCATTTGCTGAGCTTTGAGTTCGAGGTAACGTGAATAGTTACCTTCATAGCTACGCAAAATGCCGCGGTCAAGTTCCACAATACGAGTCGCAATATTGTCGACAAATGAACGGTCATGCGAAATAAATAATAGGGTTAAATTATTTTGATCAAGCAGGAATTTTTCGAGCCATTCAATACTTTCAACGTCCAAATGGTTGGTTGGTTCGTCGAGTAGCAATACATCCGGCTGCGTTAAAAGGGCGCGTGCCAATAGAACACGACGCTTACGACCACCAGACAAATCTGCAAGGTCAGCTTCTGGGTCTAGGCCCATTTTGCTGAGGATGGCATTCACTTTGGTTTCAAGTGACCAGCCATCCATTTGATCCATCTGATGTTGTAGGTTGCCCATGCGCTCGCAGGCGTCCATATCACCAAGTACGCAGGCTTCGCTGGCTTCATGATAAGCACGTAGAACAGTTGCAGCTTCACCTGCACCATCGGCTACAATATCAGCGACTTTGCCCGAATCCATGGGTACATCTTGAGCAAGCATTGAAATCGTAATGCCATTTTGCAATGAAACTTCACCGCCGTCTGGCAATAAAGTTCCCTCAATCAGTTTAAGTAAAGTAGACTTACCTTCACCATTACGACCGATTAAACACACTCGTTCGCCACGCTCTAAACTGAAGTTCGCGCCGTCGAGTAGGGAAGGTCCGCCAAACGCAAGCTGGACGTCCCTTAAAGTAATATAGGCCATAATGTTTCCTGAAATCTTATATGAGGAGTGTAAATTGACTACACAACAAAATCTTGATGAACAGGCGTCATTTTCCGCACCCATTGAAGATTTGCAAGTCCGAATTGCATTTTTAGATGATTTAGTTGATCAACTGAATGATCAAGTTGCACGTCAAAACGCCGAAATCGCTGATTTAAAGAAACAAATGCAGATGTTGTATCGTCGTATTGAATCGGCAGATTTATCTGAAGGTATTGCGGCATTTGACCCGATGACCAACCGCCCACCGCATTATTAATGTCGATTTTGAATGACAGGCAGATGACGAATCAGCGCCAAAGCTGTGGATTGGTGTAAATTTATTTGACCTTTTGCAGCGTGACAGGTCTAATGCACCGCATCTGCTGATCGAAACCCATTATTTCATCTCATGAGTCAAAAAGTTGTCCTGCTAGATTTGGAAAATAACCCGCCCACAGCAAATCTATTGCGCAATATCATTGAACATTACAGTACTTTGTATGTGTTTAGCTGCAGCGGAAAATTTGAATATGCACTTGAAGATTTGACTGAAATTGCAGGGTGGATCGCGAGTGGCCAATTGGTGGTTTTGGATATTCCAGAAACGCCGCAAAAAGAATTTGAATATGCGGTGATTGTGGGGCAACTGATGGCCTTGATGGATCCAGATGCACACATTGAAGTCATTTCAGTGATGCCTGATATTGCATTACTGATGGAACAATTGGATGGCTCTGGACTCAGCGCACATCTTATTCAAATTCAATCAGAACAAGAAGTTTCACATAAAGTTAAGTATAAAATTCCTGACCTAGAAACCATTCGGAATAAACCTGATTTATTACTGATTAAACACTATTGTGATGGTCTGGAAAAACTCAGTGGCAAACCCAACAGTTTGGATAAACTGAAAAACTCACTGATGAATATTTTGCAAGTCTCTAGCGAAAAAGCTCAGCATTTGGTCGGTATGTTGATCAATCTAAAAATCGTCAAACGCTTTGATGAGCAAATTTCGATTCGAAAAAAAGTACTCAAACAATGGGTGCAGCTAGATTTAAATGCGACTGCTGAAACAGCATTGCCCATCAAAACAGACCTGAATGCATTTTCTGCTTCACTCGAAGATCAAACCTCAAATACTGATGATACGGCATCGATGATTCAGGCTGCACAACAAGGCTTATTTAAAAATTTCAATAAAATTGATCCTGTGCAAATGGAAGTGATCCGAAAATTGCATGAATTAAAGTCAGATAAACCAAAAGATATCTACGCCTTACGTGATTTATTGGAGCAAATGTTCCCACAATCTGATGTTCGACTATTACTTAAAGAGTTGATCGAAAAAGGATATATCTATTGGAATGGTCACGAAGTGCTGTATAGCCACGAGATGTTCCTGAATTAATTTTATCGAGTGAACTTGCGTTTTATATTGCGCTTATGCAACTCTAATAAAGGAATATAAAGGTTGTGCTATGGAAAATACTGGAATCTGGGTTACTGTTTTTATTGTGGTCTTTGTACTTGGGTCGATTTTTGGACTTCGAGTAAATCCTAGAGAAAAAGCCTTAGGCATTATGCGCGAGAAGGCGCGTAAGATGGGGCTGCACCCACGTTTAGTGGCTGCACCTGCTTGGACCAAGATTCCAATGGCTTCTGAAAAACGTGCCAGTATGGTGGCGTATTACAGTGTGCTGATTCCAGATGCGCGTTTGCCTTTAATGCGTGCTTTAGTAGTCGATGACAAACTTGAACTGGTACATGGTGATGACAAGTTCAAGGATTTAGCCATTACATTAAAGGGCATTTATGCTATTGATATGCAGGCAAACTGTGTAGGACTCTATTGGAACGAAGAATCTGACTTAAGAGCCACACAGCTTGAAGATATGAAAGCATTTTTACATTCATTGGCTGAACTTTAAATTTTAAAAAACCTATTAAACAGGAATGATGGTTAACTATGGCGAACGCTCCTCGGTCCACATCTAAAAGTACCACAGCAAAATCTGCCGATGCTGGGAAAAAGCGTGCGTTAGTGATTGTGGAATCGCCTGCAAAAGCGAAAACAATCAATAAATATTTGGGCTCTGATTACATCGTAAAATCATCGGTGGGTCATGTCCGTGATTTGCCTACAGGCGGCTCGAGTAAAACAGCAGAGAAAAAGCCAGTAACTCGTGCGAAATTAACTGAAGCTGAAAAAGCCAAAAAAGCACAAAAAGCTTTGGTTAATCGTATGGGTGTAGACCCTGAAAATGACTGGAAGGCACAGTACGAAGTCCTACCGGGTAAAGAACATGTTGTTGCGGAACTGAAAAAGCTTGCATCGCAAGTTGACGAGGTCTATCTCGCAACGGATATGGATAGGGAAGGAGAAGCAATTGCTTGGCATTTAAAAGAAGTCATTGGCGGTGACGACTCACGTTATCAACGTGTGGTGTTCAACGAAATTACCAAAAATGCCATCCAAGAAGCGTTTAAACATCCTTCTCGCCTGGATACAGATAAAGTCAATGCTCAGCAAGCCCGTCGTTTCCTCGACCGTATTGTGGGCTTTATGATCTCGCCACTCTTATGGGAAAAAATCGCCCGTGGTTTATCGGCAGGTCGTGTGCAATCTGTGGCTGTTAAACTTGTGGTTGAGCGTGAACGTGAAATTCGTGCCTTCGTTCCAGAAGAATTTTGGCAAGTTTTTGCAGATACCAAGTCGAAGAAAGACGATATCCGCTTAGAAGCGGTGAAGCAAAATGGCAAGACTTTAAAACTGCACAATAAAGCTGAAACGGATGCTTTACTGAACCTGATTAAAGATGCCGACTACACAGTTTCAGCACGTGAAGACAAACCAACCAAGGTTAATCCAAGCGCGCCTTACATCACGTCTACATTGCAACAAGCAGCAAGTACACGTTTAGGTTTTTCTGTGAAGAAAACCATGATGTTGGCACAGCGGTTATATGAAGCCGGCTTTATTACCTACATGCGTACAGACTCAACATTCTTGAGTGATGACGCTGTAAATATGGTTCGTGGTCATATTGAAACTGAGTTTGGTCAAAAATATTTACCGGCTAAACCAAATCGCTACGGCAATAAAGCTGGTGCGCAAGAAGCCCATGAAGCGATTCGTCCATCAAATGTCGCGCTAAAAGGCGATAGTTTGGTGGGTGTAGAGCGTGATGCACAGCGTCTTTATGACTTGATCTGGCGTCAGTTCGTTGCATGTCAAATGACCCCTGCAGAATATTTATCATCAACGATTTTAGTCAATGCCAATGGCGTCGAACTCAAAGCCAAAGGTCGTACATTGGTCTTTGATGGTTTCACTAAAGTGCGTGGTCAAAATAAATCGGATGATGATGTACTGCTTCCTGCTGTAAAAGTCGGTGAATTACTGAAACTTGAAAAATTAGACCCATCGCAACACTTTACTAAACCACCTGCGCGCTTCACTGAAGCATCATTGGTCAAAGAGCTTGAGAAAAAAGGTATTGGTCGTCCATCGACGTATGCTGCGATTATCTCAACCATTCAAGACCGTGGTTATGTGAAGCTCGATAACCGTCGTTTGTTCGCCGAGAAAATGGGTGAAATCGTGACAGACCGTCTCGATGAAAACTTTAATAACTTGATGAACTATGCATTTACGGCAGACCTTGAAGGCCAGCTGGATAAAGTCGCCGATGGTGATCGTAACTGGAAAGAGTTACTCAATAGCTTCTACGGTGATTTTAAAACACGCTTAACCACAGCTCAGGGTGAAAATGGCATGCGCCGTAATTTACCTGTAGAAGTGGATGCGGTGCACTGTAAAGAATGTGATCGTCCGATGCAGATTCGTACAGGGACTACAGGAGTGTTCTTGGGTTGTTCAGGTTATAACTTACCGCCTAAAGAGCGTTGTAAGGGAACTTTAAACCTGACACCTGTAGAATCATTGGCTGCACTGTCTGACGATGACTCGGCTGAAACAGCAGATTTAATGTCGAAAAAACGCTGTCCAATTTGTGAAACAGCCATGGACAGCTATGTGATTGATGGTGGGCGTAAGTTGCATATCTGTGGTAATAACCCAGACTGTGCTGGTTTTGAGCTTGAAGAAGGTGAGTTCAAAATCAAAGGTTATGATGGTCCAACCATTCCGTGCGACAAATGTGATGGCGAAATGCAATTGAAGACAGGCCGTTTCGGTCCTTACTTTGCATGTAATAGCTGTGACAATACACGTAAAGTGTTGAAGAGCGGTCAGCCTGCACCTCCACGTGTAGATCCAATTAAAATGGAGCACTTACGCTCAACCAAACATGATGACTTCTTTGTTCTTCGTGATGGCGCAGCAGGTTTATTCTTAGCTGCAAGTAAGTTCCCGAAAGTACGTGAAACCCGTGCACCGAAAGTAGCTGAACTACGTTCTGTCGCAGATCAGTTGGATGCAAAATATCAGTTCATCTTGCAAGCGCCGGATGTCGATCCTGAAGGAAACCCAACATTGGTGAAATTCAGCCGTAAGAACCAAGCGCAATATATTGGTTCTGAAAATGCTGAAGGAAAACAAACCAAATGGTCTTTGGTGTACCAAGACGGTAAGTGGGTTGAGGCTTAAGCTTTAAAATCAATAAAATGCTGACTTCGGTCGGCATTTTTTATGTCTTTTGATCAGGGATTTTTAAAGTAAGTAATCGATTGAGCTTTTAAATTGATCAAGACATTCAAAGGATGTTCTGTTTTAATTCTGAAAATAAATGCTAAAAATTAATTGAGATCTTGGGGAATGTGGAAAAAAATTCGGGTACTGTGTTTATTGCTGATTTTATTGGTTGTCGCAGTCAATGCCTATAAAGACAAAAATCAAGACTGGAGTAAACCGATCTTTGTATTGTTACATCCAATTAATGCAGATGGTCGAGAGAGCACACAAGCTTATATACAGCAGCTTTCTGTCAATGATTTAAACGATGTTCAACAATATTTACAAACGACGGCACAGAAATACCGAGGGCAACCGACTTATGTGTATTTTAAGTTAGGTCGAGAGTTAAAAGTTTTACCTCCCAAAGTACCCAATGATGCTGGCATGTTGGACGTTATCTTATGGAGTTTGAAATTCCGCTACTATGCTTGGCAGCAGCATGAAAATGTAGATGGTGTTTCGAGTGTGACGCTATTTTTAAATTATTACGATCCGACTCAAACCAAAGAACTTAAACATTCCACAGCTTTGGAAAATGGTCGAATTGGATCGGTGAATTTATTTGCATCGAATAAACAGACTGCGCAGAATAAAATCGTTTTAGCCCATGAGTTATTACACGCTTTTGGTGCAACGGATAAGTATGATTTGGCCACAGGTCAGCCAATCTTCCCTGTCGGTTATGCAGAACCTGAGCGGCAGCCTTTGTTTCCACAAAGCAAAGCTGAACTGATGGCAGGGCATATTCCTACCTCACAGACGCAAAGTAAAATGCCTGAAGATTTAGCTGATACTGTGGTGAATGACGTCACAGCGATTGAAGTGGGATGGAAAAAATAATGTGGATAAAACCTATCTTATCCACAGTCTAAGTCAGCAGTGTGGATAAGATTTGGACTTTTCTTTCATTTTTCTTCATCATAAAGTTGCATAATCCATTGAATAACGAATAACTTGAGAAAAAGCATGAGAACAGTAGGCAACGATTTAATTCGCAGTCAGCTCCATGAAAACCGTAAGTGGTATCTCGGTTTAGGTGCTTTATTGGTGGTCTTCGGATTGGTCCTTTTGGTAGCCTTGCCATTTGCGACACTTACGGTGATTTATATTTTTGGTGTGCTGATGATGTTAGGTGGCGTAATCCATTTCATTGCAGCATTTAAAATTTTTGAAGGCGGTTACCGCTGGTTCTGGGCATTATTTGGTGTGCTGTATTTGGTCGCAGGCTATTATGCATTTACAACGCCTGTCAAAACGGCCATTGTCCTAACCAATTTATTGGCGATTATTTTGATCATTGCAGGGGTCATTCGTATCTTTAATGCTGTGCTATTTCGAGCATTTCAAGGTTGGGGATGGACACTATTTTCAGGTCTATTGACCTTGATTACGGGTGTGATCATTTTGATGTCACCTGATGCACCATTTTGGGTATTAGGATTATTCTTGGCGGTTGATATTTTATTCCAAGGGGTCAACTACCTTACTTTGGCTTCTTATATTCGACGTGAAGTACCGAAAAGCTCGGCAGAGCAGTAAACTGCTTGCGGATCCGATAAATAAAAAAAGAGTGCTGAGGCACTCTTTTTTTATTCAGTTTTAATGTGTACAACCCGTTAAGGTTTCACGCTATAGCGGCTACTAATGGCGATACGATTCCATGTGTTAATGACAATTGCGAGCCATTCAATTGCACTGATTTGATCATCCGTTAAAAAGGGTAGAGCATCTTCATAAACTGCATCGGGAACTTGGCCTTCGGCAATCAATGTAATTGCTTCGATCAAGCTTAAAGCAGCACGTTCTTTTTCATCGTAGTACGCAGTTTCACGCCATGCATTGAGTAGGCTAATGCGTTCAATACTTTCACCTGTTTTAAGTGCATCTTGCGCATGCATGCGAATACAGAATGCACATTCGTTGATTTGGGATGCACGTAATTTCAGTAAATGGGCTAAACCTTCACTTAGGCCAGACTCATTTATTTTTTGCATTGCCAGTGCATCAAGTTCTGCAACTTTTTTATATAGCTCAGGTGCAGACTGACCTAGGTTGATTCGTGACATTTCGAGTCTTTCTGATGTTTTTAGATATACCTGCTATTTTAAAACCGTTATGGTTGAGGACAAGTTTTATTTTGAGCATTTAGATGACCACTTTTGTTCTTGCGCCCGATTCATTTAAAGAAAGTATGAGTGCTCAACAAGCCTGTGACGCGATGCAGCGTGCAATTTTAAAGCTCATACCTGACGCAAATGTCATCGCTGTGCCAATGGCAGATGGCGGTGAGGGAACTGTAGATGCGTTGCTCAGTGCTTGCGACGGTCAAAAAGTGACGATAGCGCTTACAGGTCCTTTGCCCAATCAAGCTGTGACGACATATTTCGGTTTGATCGACGGTGGAAAAACCGCAGTGATTGAAATGGCAAAAGCCAATGGAATTCATCTTGTCGATATGGCTCAGCGAAATCCATTACTGACGTCAACTTATGGTACGGGCGAAATGATCAAGGCTGCTCTAGACTTCGGAGTAAGTAAAATTATCATTGGCTTGGGCGGGAGTGTGACCAATGATGGCGGTGCAGGTATGGCGCAAGCCTTGGGGGCACAATTTTTAGATGAAAATGGCTTCGAAATAGCAGTTTGTGGTGGTTATCTGGATCAAATTTATAGTCTTGATTTGACACAGCTCGACTCACGTTTAAAGTACACAGAGATCATCATTGCCAGCGATGTCATTAATCCACTATGTGGTGATAATGGCGCATCCCATATCTTTGGCCCGCAAAAAGGCGCAACGCAGGAGATGGTGCGTCAGTTAGATCAGAACCTCAGTCATTATGCTGATGTGGTTGAAGCGACTCTGGATTGTGCTTTACGTGATGCAGCAGGTGCAGGTGCTGCAGGTGGATTAGGTTTTGGGTTGATGGCTTTTGCAGGTGCATCGATGCAATCAGGTGTGGAATTGGTCATTGAACAAACTCAGTTGAAGGAAAAAATAGCACAGGCAGATTATGTGCTGACAGGTGAAGGGAAAATTGATCATCAAACCAAGTTAGGTAAAACACCATTTGGTGTGGCGCAGGTTGCAAAAAAGTTTAATAAACCCGTGATCGCCTTTGCTGGTCTAGTGGGTGAGGAAATAACAGAACTTTATGATTTAGGTTTCACACAGATTGTTGGGATTAATCCACCAGATTGTAAGTTGGAAGATGCATTAAAAAATGGTAAGAGAAATTTAGAATGGTGTTGCAAGAATGTGGTTAGGGCTATTAGATGTAGATACAATATTATAAGGGACTGAAATTTTAGTAATGATTTTTTTATAATAAAAGACTAATAGCTTTGTTTATTTTGTAGTATTAGATTTCTTTCATAAGTCGTTTTTCACTCAGCTCCAAGTTATAAATTCCAGCAATTAGATTGAATCTCAATGCTAGTCTTTTGCCTCGATTGCGATATCGCTCAGCAAGAATTTTGAAGGTTTTCAAACTGCCAAATACATGCTCA
>NZ_VOYQ01000035.1:0-36737 GCF_013420195.1 Acinetobacter sp. YH01024 | reverse complement strand
GCAAGTAACTTGGACCAGTGTTGATCATTTAGCATTGTTCGAGGCATAGCGAGTGTAAAATTGGGTTTGGCGATTTAATTTTACTATCTCGCTATTTTTTTAATCAACAAATGTCAACAGACCCTAATACATCTTAGTAAAATATAACTTTCGTTAAAATCACTAGTTTCAGGTATTTTAGATAAAGTACGTCTGATTCATTTTCAAAGGGCTTTTTTCATAATTATGTTTTGTGCTATAAAATAACCATAATGAGAAATAAATCACATTATTTTAAATAGTCACTAATATTCATGTTTAAAATAACTAAGCAATAGGTGAATATTAACTCATATCAGAAACAGTTCAATTTATTAGTTGTCAAAATACTGCTTTCACATTTCATTTATTATTTTCAATTCGAATCGAAATCTGATGATTATTTAATCAATATTCTAAAAATAAAAACGAAAAAACTATAAATCTTTGCATTCAACATAATGAAAAACACAAAAAACCATACATTAATTAAATTCTATTATATCACAATAACTTAATTATACTTTGATGTATAAATCACTACTTCTAGGTATATTTTTCTAATTCACTTCCATGCACATTATGGAAATGCAATTTGATTAAAAATAATAAATGAGCGAAATGTATGATGAGTGAATTTTTATTACCAGTACCCGTTTTGATCATTGATCATCAATCAATGACTTCAAAAACAGTGCTGTTTAACATCTTAGGAGACCTCGGTTATCCTGAAGACCTCATTACATTTTCAGAAAATTTAGCAGATGCAGAACAACAAATTTTCAATCAATTGCCAAATTTAATCTTTTTAGTGGTCACGCAACAGTCTGATATCTCATTCATACATAAAATTAAGAAAATCTATCCTTCAAGTAATCTCATCATTTTAGTCAATGAACAATCTGCTGATTTAACCTTACATGCGATTCAGATCGGTGCAACCGCCTATATGCTGATTCAACAACCGATTGAAGACACTTATAACCAACTGAAAACCATTTTAAGAGGTGGGGCTGCCCTTCATCCTAGTTTTGCTAAATTTTTATTGAGTGAAACTTTTAGTCCGCAAAATGCAGCGCCGAAGCAGCTCAGTCTAAATCCAGCTGAATATCAAATTTTAGATATGGTCAGCCATAGTGCGACTCAAGAGCAGATGGTCAATGAATTAAAACTTTCTACTTATCAAATTGATGGTTTTGTCAAAAATATCTACCGCAAAATTTGTAGCTACAGCTAAATTTAGCTGAGATAAAGGATTCAAAAACAATTTATAAATTTAAAAAAATAAAGGGAGCAGATGCTCCCTTTTACTTTGTTTAGCATATTTATTTAAATGCATCTAAAAGTACATGCTGTGAATTATGTGCTTCTTCGCCCTCTTGAACATGGGTACGAATCCAACGTCCATCACTTTGGAGTAACCAAGCTTGCTGATTATCTTTTAGATAATTCACTAAACCTAATTGATAAATACGCTTTTTCAAGGCTGGATCTTCAATTGGGAAACAGGCTTCCACACGATTAAATAAATTACGATCCATCCAGTCTGCACTTGAACAGTAAATCCGTGCATCGCCATTATTACTGAAATAATATACTCGGGTATGTTCTAAGAAACGGCCAACAATAGAACGTACGCGAATATTTTCAGACAGCCCCGGTAATCCCGGACGCAAACAACAAATAGAACGAATAATTAAATCAATCTGTACACCCGCTTGTGACGCTTCATACAGTTTATTGATCAACTGAACTTCAGTTAATGCATTAACCTTGACAATGATTTGCGCAGGCTTACCTGCTTTTGCATTGGCAATTTCATTATCAATATAATTGATCAGTTGAGCATGTAAGGTAAATGGCGCATGCAGCAGTTTTTTCAACTTCGCCATTTTGCCCATACCAGTCAGCTCTTGGAAAATGCGATGTACATCCTCACAGAGTTCTTTATCAGTGGTTAACAGGCCATAATCGGTGTAGATGCGCGCATTGCCCGCATGATAGTTACCCGTACCTAAATGCACATAACGCACCAATTTATTATTTTCACGGCGTACCACCAAAATCATTTTGGCATGGGTCTTATAACCCACGATGCCATACACCACCACTGCGCCCGCTTCTTGTAATACATTGGCTACAGCAATATTTGATTCTTCATCAAATCGTGCACGAAGCTCAATTACTGCGGTAACCTCTTTGCCATTACGTGCTGCTTCCGCTAAAACTTGCACAATTTCAGAGTCTGCACCACTTCGATAAAGCGTTTGTTTAATGGCCAAAACTTGTGGATCACGTGCAGCTTCACGCAGTAGGTTAATTACAGGTGCGAATGATTCAAAAGGATGGTGTAGCAAAATATCTTGCTTTTGCATCGCACTAAAAATGTTTTCAGATTTTTTGAGTACTTTCGGTATAACAGGAATATGCGCGTCATAACGTAGATGTGGACGTTTAAAGTTTGACAGTAAACGTGCAAGGTTAACTGGTCCATCTACTTTATAGAGTTGCTCTTCTTCTAAATCGAACTCATCAAGCAAATATTCATAAATATGCTGCGGACAATTTTCTGTCACTTCCAAACGAACGGCGCGACCAAAACGACGTGAATTCAACTCACCTTTGAGGGCTTTAGCCAAATCTTCAACATCTTCATTCAAAGCCAAATCGGCATTACGCGTCACGCGGAATTGGTAGCAACCCGTCGCCGTCATACCGGGGAACAAGTCAGAGACATGTTCATGAATAATTGCCGATAGCATCACATGATGCTCTTTACCACCGGTTAATTCATCAGGAATCCGAACGACACGTGGCAGCGAACGCGGTGCAGGTACAACGGCTAAGTCAATCTGACGACCAAACGCATCCTTCCCTTCTAAAGTCACAATAAAGTTCAGCGACTTATTCACCAAGCGAGGGAATGGATGTGCAGGATCTAAACTAATTGGGGTTAAAACTGGTGCAACTTGTTCTTGGAAATACTTTTTTACCCAAGCCGATTGTGCAGGGGTTAACTCACCACGGCGTAAGAAGCAAATATCTTCCTCACGCAGTTTAGGTAAAATTTCTTGATTTAAAATACGATACTGGCGCTCAATTGCCGCATGCGCTGTCGCAGAAATTTCATCTAATACTTGTTTTGGTGTCAAACCATCTGGACTACGGCTTTCATTGCCTAAGTCTAGCTGTTCCATCATTCCCGCAACACGAATTTCAAAAAATTCGTCTAAGTTACGTGAAAAGATCAGCAAGAAATTCATGCGTTCAAGTAATGGATGTATCGGATCAACCGCTTGTTCGAGCACACGCAGATGAAAGTCGAGAATCGATAACTCTCGATTGATATAACGATCATTATAAGTATATTCAGTAGGTACTTGCGCGACTTCAGCTGCGGTATTCATCTCAAACCCATATAAAAAATGTGTGCTGTACTCAGTTTAGTATGCTTCAAATTTATGACAATTTCATAAAAAAAGCCCATTAATATGAGCTTTTTGTTGTAATTCAAATCACTGCCATGCCATTTGACGAGTGTTTAGATCGTTCTTAATCTGGGATATGGCTATAACGCATATATTTTTGGATCATGCGCTTACGATAATTTAGCTTACGATCTTGTCGATTTTCATCATAATATTTTGGATTGGGTAAAATAGCCGCAATAAACGCTGCTTGCTCTCGACTCAAACTCCTTGAACTTTTACCAAAGTAGTGCTGTGTTGCAGCTTCTACGCCGTAAATGTTATCCCCAAACTCAACCGAGTTGAGATATACCTCTAAAATGCGTTGCTTCGTCCACATGCGCTCCATCATCCATGTTGCAACGGCTTCCTGCCCTTTTCGAATAAATGAACGCTTGTTATACAAAAATAAGTTTTTTGCCAATTGCTGAGAAATGGTAGACCCACCTGCGACTACTTTGCCTTTATCTTTATTGCGTTCTAAGGCATTTTGCATGCCTTCCCAATCAAAACCTTTGTGTTGTAAAAACTTGCCATCTTCCGCGGCAACAACAGCATGTTTGACATAATCACTGATTTGGTCGTAATCACGCCATTCATGCTTAATCGGTTTAGACGGCTCTGACCAATAATCTAATCGCATCATCATCGTGGATTCCACAGGATGTGTACGCCACCACACCAGACTACCAAAGATCCAAAGCTGCACCAAAAGCACAAGACTGACAAGAATTAACAATGTACGAACAATAAAGGCTTTCATGTCAGTGTGTTACTCCAGAAATTCTGTTTTTTCATGTTAAGCTTATTTTTAAATTTTTTGACACAGTACAAGAATAGCATGTCTGAACTCAGCCCTCCTGCTGTATCAACCCGTAAGCTGCAAATCCAACTGTGGTGGATCACGGCACTCTTAATTACCATCAATGTTGGACTCTTTGGCTGGCAAGTGTTGCATGGAATGAACGTAAGCCAACCCGACACACTGGATGCTTTGCGTTGGGGTGCTGATTATGCACCTTTAACCTTTTTAGAGGAACCCATCCGCTTATTCAGCAGTATGTTTTTTCATTTTGGCCTGATTCACTTGATGTTGAATATGTGGGCTTTGTATATTTTTGGCAGTGTTGCCGAGCAAATGTTAGGTCGTTTCTACTTCCTCGGCCTGTATGTTTTAGCCGGACTGATGGGAAGTTTATTGAGTGGTTATTTAACCATTCAAGACAGCTATGCATTATTGGCCGAAGGTGCAGCCAATCAGCAGCTTTTTCCGAGTATTGGTGCAGGCGCATCGGGTGCAGTGATGGGTCTCGGTGCAGCGCTGACGATTATTTCGCTGCTCCCCATTTTACCTAAACAGCAATTTTATCTGGATAAAAAAACTTTATTAATGGTGATGGGCATTAACCTCGCGATGGGCTTTATGATCAGTGGAATTAATAATGCCGCGCATATTGGCGGCATGTTGATGGGGGCTGCGTTGGCTTTTATTTGGTATTTAGGACAAAAAGTACATCAATCCCTAATCATTCAAATGATCGGTCTAATCGCCGCAACTGTCGGATGCTATCTGTTTTATCTGCATTGCCAACAATTAATCCAACCGATTTTACCGCTTTGGGAACACTTTATCCTGCTGATGAAGCAATCGCTCACAGCACATTAAATAGTGGAATGAACCCAGTGGCTATCAACACAGACATGTTGAAAACACGTCAAATCTTGTCTAAATCCAAACTACGCACTAGGTTCTTGCTCCACTTTTAATTAGCTCAACCGTTAACCTTCTCCACGCTTAACTATTTAGTTCACGCAAACTTTCTAAGGGTGGGATGTCGCAAAGATAACTTAAGCGATAACGTCCAATCAATGTACAGACTAAGGTCATTACCAATGGGAGGATCAACCAAATCTCGGCATGTAGTTGGATGACCAGTTCCATTTTATAACTGACAATCGCACTGATTACTTCGGCAAAAATACATGCCACGACACCTGAAATTAGCCCCATCAAACCAACTTCCAAACTGAGCATCGACTTTAGCTTTTGCTTGGAACTGCCAAAGGAACGCAGTAATGCCACTTCTTTTTTGCGTTCATCCATAAATAAGTTCAAACATGCGATCAAGACCAAAATGCCTGAAATACTGACCAATAGCGCCAAGATAGTAATAATCTGAACCAATACGCTGACGATGCGTTTGATCTCATCCAAAATCAGACTGACATCAATAAACACGGTATTCGAAAACTGCTGAATTAGACCAATTAACTGATTTTTATCTTGTGGTGGAACATAGAAACTCCCCAAATAGCTGCCTGCATTTTCATCCATGGTTTGGGGAGAAAAAATAAAGAAGAAGTTTGGACTAAAGCTTTCCCACTCCACACTGCGAAGGTTGATCACCTTGGCTTGTAAAATCCCTTCAGGAAGGCTAAAACTCAGTCGATCTCCAATTTGAATACCCAGTTCTTGTGCGGTTTTCACTTCTACCGATACTTCGTTAACCTGTTGAAAGTGCTGATTGCCCGCGATGATTTGATTATCTTTTGGAAAAGTTGCAGCCTGTGTGAGATTCAATTCACGGCGTAATGAATTATTGCTTTTAATTAAGACATCCGAAAAAGGAAGATCATTTTTGGCAACTAAACGCCCACGAATATTCGGGTACATCGGCGTCCCTTGCCAACCATGCTGCTTGAGTTGTTGATTAAAATCCTGCAACTCAAATGGCGGTAATCCATAAACAAATTGGTTAGGTGTCCCTTGTGGTAATTGTTGTTGCCAACGTTCCAGCAAATCTGTACGCAATACCGCTAAAACCGTGATCAGGCTTAGCCCCAATGCTAATGCGGTAATTTGAAATGCCGTTTGATACGGTGTGCGTATATACGCTGAGATTTTCGTCCCCCAACTTTTCAAGGCCTTTAAACTGAGCCAAACCATCATATATAGGCCGATACATAGGAAGATGATGGCGCAAATCAGCCACAGGGTGAGTTGAAAATTTTCAGTTAAAACCACACAAAACACCACCAAACTAAGTGTCCCGAAACTAAGCATCCAAAGCATGGAACGTACAGAACGCTCTTGTTGTCGTATCACCCGTGCTGGCGGTGTCCCTAATAATTGCCAAAGACTTGGTAGAACAAATCCTAATAACACAATCGCACTGGTGAATATTGCAATGGGAAGCGGGCCAAGCAGCATAGACAGGGCTGAAAACTCTAACTGTAAATTTGGAATCAGCTGTAGCATCAGTTGCAATAAACCATAACCCAATCCCAGACCAATCACACTTCCAAACAGGATTGAAAGCCCGAGTACAACCAACAGTAAAGCCAAATAAGCACTTAATATTTGCTGTTTGGTCGATCCAATACAGCGCATCAGTGCAATGGCATCCTGATTTTGTTGTACATAGCGCTGGCTGGTTAATGCGATGGCGATGCCACAAAGTAGAATGGTTAAAATATTCGCCAGTTGTAAAAACGTTTCTAGGTTGGCTATCGGCTTCATCAAGCGGGTATTGCCTTCACTGGCATTTCTCAGTTTTAAACTGCTTTGAGCCGCATCTTGAACCTGCGCATGATCTGATTTAGCAGTACGGTTTTCGCTTTGATCGCCAAATTTCTGCTTATACAGTTTTTCAAATCGCTGTGTATTTTGTGCATCTCCAGCCATTAACAGGCGATATTCAATCCGGCTTCCTACTTGGATGGCATTGGTTCTCGCCACCTCAGACTGCGCAATCATAACCGTCGGTGAAAAACCACTGAAGCCAAGCTCTTGATTGGTGTCATGAATGATTTTGGCACTGACTTGAAAAGCAGCATCAGCAATATTGATCTGATCTCCAACCTTAACGCCCAACAAATCCATAGCACGCGGACTTAACCAGACCTCACCTGCTTGTATAGAACGGTTTAGTTTCGGTTCTGTTTCGAGTTCACCTCGTAATGGAAATGCAGCATCAACGGCTTTGACATTAACCATGACAAATTGCTGATCAGTGTGCGCCATGCTGCTAAATAGCGTGACATTCGATTGTTTTAATTGCTGTGCTTTGGCTTGTTGTCGCCACTCTTGTGGAATTGGTTCATTGCCTGTCAGCACCAAATCTGCTGCCAACATTTCAGCAGCTTGTAGCGCTACAGCATTTTGAATTTGTACATTACTAAACTTTAAAGCCGTGGTGGCACTGATCGCCAAGGTTAGTGCGATCAATAATAAATACACACCCGTGGTTTTAAAACTCAGCTGTAAGAGTGGTCGAAACAGTGCCAAAAGATTCATGCAGCATCTCCTGTTCGATGCTCAATCAATTGACCATTGACCAATTCAAAATGGCGCTGACATTGACGGGCCAAATCGGCATCATGTGTCACCAATACCAATGTGGTTCCCATTTCACGATTTAACTGAAATAACAATTGTTCAATTTCCTGTGCCGTTGCACTGTCTAAATTGCCTGTCGGTTCATCTGCAAAGATCAGATCGGGTTCACTCACCAAAGCACGGGCAATCGCAACCCGTTGCTGCTCACCACCGGATAAAACTTTGGGAGCTTGATGCGCTTGGCGTTCTAGTCCGACCTTTGCTAACAGTTTTAATGCTTTTTCTTCGGCGGCTTTGACCTGAAAATTTGCTTTTAGCCGTAGCGGCAGCATGACATTTTCCAGTGCCGTTAAATGTGGCAACAACTGGAAAGACTGAAAGACAAATCCAATATGAGCCAAACGGACTTGAGCACGCTGTTCTTCATTTAATAGATGAATGTCTTGACCACAGACCCGTAATTGTCCCGAACTGGCCTGATCTAAGGTCGCCAAAATACCCAACAAGGTGGATTTACCTGAACCAGAACGACCAGTAATCGCAACTTGTTCCCCTGCAAAGATTTCAAGATCGAGTTGTTCGAAGATCGATAACTGTTTTTGTGGAAGTTGTATCTTTTGTGTCAATTGCTGTGCAGAAATAATCGCCTGTGGCATGATGTCAACATCTGTCGTGAGTTGGGTCATATCTTCCCTATATGCAAAATCGCATTCAAAATAATCGTCTATTGAGTTACTTGCTGGCTATTGCACTGATGTTCTGCCCGATGCTGCTCTCTGCCAAAACCATCATGATTTTGGGCGATAGCTTAAGTGCA
The DNA here is from genome assembly GCF_013420195.1 of Acinetobacter sp. YH01024. Taxonomy (NCBI): domain Bacteria; kingdom Pseudomonadati; phylum Pseudomonadota; class Gammaproteobacteria; order Moraxellales; family Moraxellaceae; genus Acinetobacter; species Acinetobacter sp. YH01024. The sequence continues at coordinate 28,096 of NZ_VOYQ01000035.1, read as the reverse complement.
GGTTATGGTGTTTCAGTGCAGCAAGGTTGGGTCCACTTATTACAAAAACGTCTAGACCAACAGTATCCGAAACAACATAAAGTGGTCAATGCAAGTGTCAGCGGTGAAACCACCAGTGGTGCTTTGGCACGACTGCCTAAACTGTTGCAAACTCATCGTCCAGACCTTGTGGTGATTGAGTTAGGTGGTAATGATGGTTTACGCGGACAGCCCCCTGCACAAATTCAAAAAAATTTAGCGCAGCTGATTCAAAAAAGCCAACAGGCCAAATCGAAAGTCATTTTATTTGGAATGAAAATTCCACCGAATTATGGCAAGGCATATAGCCAAGCTTTTGAAAATAACTATCAAGTGTTGAGCCAACAGTACAAAGTCAAATTATTGCCTTTCTTTATGCAAGGGGTTGCGGGACATAAAAACTTAATGCAACAAGATCAGATCCACCCGAATGCCAAAGCGCAAACAATTTTGCTGAACAATGCTTATCCATTGATCAAAGCAAGTTTATAAATTTAGTTGGTGAAAATCGGTTCATAAAAAAGGCGCTTCATTTGAGCGCCTTTTTTAATATCTTGTCTTTACTGTAATTTGCTTAGAAATCGTAGAAGCTTACTTCACCTGTTTCGAGTGAATACTCAGCGCCTACCACTTTTAATTTGCCTTGCGCAATTAAGTTTTCGAGGACTGCTGAACCATGACGAAGTTGATTCACTGATGCAAAAACGTTTGAACGTACTGCATGCATTGAAAGTTTTTCAAGGTCATCTTTCAATTCAGTTTGCATGAGTATTTCTACAGATGGACGAACGCGGTTCACAATCGACATCAAGTTTGCTGATGGTGGTGTCGCAGGATTAGTTAAAGCTTCAATCGTAGAATGAATCGCGCCACAGTGTGTATGACCCAATACAATGACCACAGGACATCCAAAGCTTTCTGCTGCAAATTCCACGCTACCGACTTGAGACGGTGCCACAATATTACCTGCAACACGAATCACGAATAAATCGCCTAAGCCTTGGTCAAAGACCATTTCAGCAGGAACACGTGAGTCTGAACACCCTAAAATAATCGCAAAAGGTTCTTGGCTTTCGGCCATTTCAGCACGTTGTTGATGCGTCAAAAGCTTCGGGTGATTCGTTTCACCGTTTACAAAACGTTGATTCCCTTTCTTTAAACGATCTAAAGCTTCTGCTGCTGCTAGCATGTTCTAATTACCCTTATCCGAAGTTGCAATATTTTAATCCCAGTCGAATCGATTGTCACTTGCAAAAACAATTGCTGTGAATTTTTTCTACGACGATGCATCTTGATAGAAAATGCTACTCCACATTCATCAAAAAAAATTATTTTTTCTGTAATGGTTCACATTATTAAAACGCAAGTTTAACCACGTCAAAAAAGCAATGGATGACAAAGGTCATTTTTAATTTACAATATATTTCATAAATATACGCTTTCGCTATTTCAGCCCATTCTGATAATAGTCATATAAATGATCTAAAAAATATATCGATTCGATTTAACTGGGGTAAACGTCAATGAAAGGACATCATTCACGCATTTTTGGCTTTTTCAAGCTAGCAACAATTTGCTGTATGACGTTTACTGCCAACAACACTTTGGCTGCAAATCCGTCTCCCATCAGCAAAAACCTGGCTGTACCCTCTATCGTGCAAAACTATTTGAGCCAAGAGCGTAAAGCGGCTGGTTTAGTCACACACAGTGTTCAAGTCGGGAATGTGAATTGGAGTTATAGCGAAGGCGGTCAACGCTCTAAACCTACCATCTTGCTGATTCATGGTTTAGGTGGCACACGTGATAATTGGAATCGTGTTGCGCATTATTTAACACCGAACTATCACGTGATTATCCCCGACCTACCGGCCAATGGCGATACGCATGTGCCGGTCGATTTTGATGTCTCAGTGCCGAATGTCACGGAACAACTACGCCAGTTTGTCCTTAAAATAGATATTGAAGATAAACTGAATGTCGCAGGTCACTCATTGGGTGGTTCCATTGCCACGGTATATGCCTCTCAATATCCCTTTGATACCCAAAGCCTATTTTTACTCAACAGCGCGGGCATTTATAAACAGGCCAATACCAGTTATACCCGCGACCCGTATAAACTTAAAAATTTAATCGTTTCAAAACCGGGTGATTTAGATGATGTTATGCATAAACTCATGCAAAATCCGCCCAATGTTCCAACACAGCTTAAAGAAGCGCAGGAAAATATCTTAATTGCGCGTGCGCCCTTCACCAGTAAAATGATCGATCAAGTCGTCACACTCAATCGAATCTACACCCCTGAAACTTTTGCTCGATTAACACGAACGGTGGAAGCACCAACCCTGATCCTTTGGGGCAAACAAGATAAAATTTTTAATGTTGAAGTGGCTGGCGAACTCAAGTCATTACTGAAACGTGCAGAAACCCCTGTAATTTTAAATAACGTCGGTCATATGCCAATCTTAGAAGCCGAACAACAAGTTGCAGACCATTACTTACCTTTCCTTGCGAAAAGTCAAAAGTTTAAAAACCCTTTGGTAGATAAACTGATTCAGTTAAACTGAGCATTCGCCATTTTTAGATACCCATCACTGGGACTTCAGGGAAAGTATGCAGAAAAACCCGATGATTGAGCAGTTGATTGACGCTCAACTGAACTTTTTAGATCAGAGCTTTTCACACAATGATACCGTAGCCACTGAATTCACCCATTTTTATCAATGGTTTCGTAAACAAACTTTGCAGCAGATTTGGAGTTTTGATCAAATCAATGCCTTGTTGCAGAAACAAATTTTAAATACCCCTGCAAGTCAATTTCTGATTGAGCAAATTGCTGAACATATCAAATTTGCACTGATTCATCCTGCAAATGACAGCACCACGATTGCCGAAATCATTCCTGTGTTGACCATTGATAAAATTGCACAGTATGTGGCGAGTAAACAGGGACATCGTCAACGTTTAATTCATACCATGGTCAACAATCCTGCATTTTCAGCCATGATCAGTCAGTTGATTCAACATGCGATACAAGATTATTTAGACAACTCAGTTATTGCGAAATCTGTCCCCGGTGTTTCACGATTTATGAAAATGGGGAAATCGGTACTGGAAAATGTCACTGATACCAATTTAGATAATGCAGTCAGCAAATACTTACAAAAGAATATTTTAAAGCTCAGTCAAATGAGTGAAACCGTGTTAAATCAGCACTTTGATGATCATAAGCTGTACCATTTTCAAGCCAATTTGTGGCATAAAATTAAAGCGCTGCCAGTTTCAGTATTAAAGAACTATGTTGAAGTTCAGGACTTGCCGCAAACAGTTGCCATGGGTCATGAAATTTGGGACTTTATGCGACAGTCTGAGTATATGAAACAGCAAGTGCATGATGGCGTATACGCTTGGTACGTGCGCAATGCAGAACGCCCTTTTGATTTATTGCTACGTGATTTAAATATTGATGAAGCACTGATTCAGCATGAACTTCAAAACTTACTCAATCCTATCGTTCAACAAATGATTGAGTCGGGTTATTTGCGTGAGCGTTCACGTCTCTATTTAGAACAATTCTACTACTCAAGTGAAGCACTGAAAATTTTAAATATCCCAACATAAAAAAAGCCGCGTGAAGCGGCTTTTCTTTTGGAAATACTTAGAATTGGTATTTCAAACTTGCATAGTAAGCTCGACCCGGCTCGTTATATGTTTGGTTGACCGTTTTATCACGCAGTTTTTGCTCATCAAATAGGTTATTCACACCGATACGAGCACTCAAGTCCGCATTAAATTTATAACCAAAGTTAATGCCTGCAATGCCATAACTTTTCACGCTATCCATCGCTAAGCCAGCTTTGTTTTCGAGACTGGTTTCTGCATATTGACGTGGCTTTTGACGACCATATTGGGTATAGACAAAGTTACTGTCTAATCGATCCGTGATGTTGTAGTTCAAAATAGAGTTTATGGTGTAATTCGGAATCACTGAAAGCGGATTGCCAGTACGTTTATCTTCAGAGTTGATCATATAGGTAACGTTATTGGTCCACGTGATATCACCCCAATCTAAAGAAATACTTCCTTCAACACCTTCCACCAAAGCTTCCGGCGTATTCATCCAACGCAGTACATTATACGTTGTACCATTTACTTCTAGTTCTTCCAGACGTGTATCCCCCGCAACGATCTTATTTTTATAATCATTACGGAACCATGCAAAGCTTGCATTCACGATGTCTTTTTCGAACTGCACACCTAACTCTTTATTCACTGAAGTTTCAGGTTTGAGATCGCCATTACCTTGTAATAGACATTGGCTCAGCCCAATCGGACAGCCATTACCGCGAGTACTTAACAGATAACCTTCCGCATTTTGGTACATATTGGGTGCTTTATACGCCTTAGCCACACCACCTTTTAATGTCCAATAGTCGCCAAGCTTTTGCGTAATATTGAGACTTGGACTCCAGCTATCTCCCGATTTACTATGATTATCATAACGCAGTGCCAAAACAACATCGGTGCTTTCGCCCAAATTCATATTATTTTCAATATAGGCCGACGCAATCCGTGAATCCATGTGTGAACGGTCACCTGAGGTCAACACATCACCAAAACCGCCTGTGCCAGCTTGTGTATTAACCGTATCGGTAAAGTCATCTTCAACCCATTCAGCGCCTAAAGTTAATACTTGTGGGACATACCATTGGAACGGCAGATTGGCTTCTGCATTAAAGCGAATGGTTTCTAGATATGACGTTTGTTTATTTTCAAGATTATTAATCTGTCCCTCAGTACTACCGCCTGTTCCTTCAGGTAGGCGTTTATTTTTGGTTTTGTCATATTGCGCAATGAGTTTACTGTCACCCCACCCCCACGTACCTTCATGGGTTAATGCAAAACTATCACGATAAATGGTATTGGTTTCTTCACCAATTAAAGCCGATAGAATAGGCGCTTTGTTTGGATCGGCTGGATCAAATACACTGTTTTGACTGTCACCTGCAAAACGGTTGCCTTGGCGGCCAACACTTGCGTCAAACATCAAGACTTGTTGATCGTTCAACTGCCAAGCCAAACGCCCTGCAATATCTTTATTTTCAACGCCTTCTCGACCCGCCATACGCGCGGCATTGTCCATTAAGGCATTAATATCCGCAGCATCTGAATCGGTTTTGTTATAACTACCGTATAAACGATATGAAAGGACATCTTTGAGAATTGGCCCGCTCAAGTTAAAGCTTTCACGGTGACTAGCACCCTCTTTAGCGTCTTCAGGCTGATTGGTAAAAACTTCCACAGAGCCATGCACTTCGTTGGTCACTTTCTTGGTTTTAATATTGACCACACCACCCATCGCACCTGAACCATAACGCGCTGCAGCTGGACCACGCAGTACTTCAATCGATTCAATAGCATCTACAGGTACCCAGTTCGAATCGCCACGAGTATCACGCTCACCGCGCCAGCCATAACGTACTGAGTTTCTCGAATTTACGGGCTTACCATCAATTAAGATCAACGTGTTTTCAGGCCCCATACCACGGATATCAATCTGACGGTTATTACCACGTTGGCCTGTGGCACTGTTACCAGTCAAATTCACACCCGGCATACGGCGCACATGCTCTGAAATATCATTCACAACCGGCATTTTTTCTAAATCTTCTGCCGTAATTTTTGAAGCACCTAATGATTGTTTAACCTGTTCTGCTGCGGTAACAACAATGGTTTCCATCTTCGTTACGGATTCGTCTGTTGCTTCAGTTTGCACATCTTCTGCATGCGACAAACTCACCAATGCACAGAGGATTGAAAGTGTCAGCGTTGATTTGAATAGTTGTTTGGTCATTGAGTGCTTCCAAATGAACGTATTTATGGAGAAATCTAGAATAATGTGTTGCACATTGTAACCACCACAAACAATATTGCAATTAATTTTAATAATCATTCTCACTTATATTTGTGATATAGCTTATCATTTTGATGTAAAAACCCTAGAAATATCTAAAAATCTTCGTTTTTTTGATTTAGACAATAAAAAAGCCGCAAGGTTGCGGCTTTTTATAAAAATACTGAACTTATTTGAAATAAGCACCTTCAGTATTACTGTGATCCGTTTGGTCAACAACGCGCATTAATTCAGGTACATGCTGCTTCAATGTTGTTTCAACACCTTGTTTCAAGGTTAAATCGATTGAAGAACAACCTTGACAACCACCACCGAATTTAAGCACTGCAGTTAAACCATGTTCTGCATCTTCAACCACTTCTACCAGTGCACAGTTACCACCATGACCTGCAAGGCCAGGGTTAATTTCTGACTGTAGAACATAAGTGATACGCTCTTCTACAGAGGCATCTGGACCCACACGTGGCACTTTTGAGTTTGGTGCACGGAATGTTAACTGACCACCAAAACGGTCTTTGTTATAGTCAATCACCGCATCCAAAAGATATGGAATAGACGGTGTGTCAATAAATGCAGGGAAATCTGGATAGTCTTGTTTATAGTCTGTAGGCACAACTTCTTCTGGTGCACTGTAAGCCATACAACATTCAGCACGTGGCGTACCCGGATTTTCCACAAAAACACGTACACCAATGCCCGGTGTATTTTGTTTATCCAAAAGATCTTTCAAATACTCTTGGGCATTTGGAGTGATCAATAGGTTTGGAATTTCTTCAGCAACTGCTGTGCTGTTGTTCTCAGTCGACATTACAATATTTCCTCAAGCTGAAGTCGCTATTTTAACTTAAGATGCGGGGCATTAGAAAAAAATCAACTAAAATTGTCGGAATTATTCTGAAAGTTCACGCTTTAGGCAGATTTAATGGCATTATTGAGCATAAATTTTAACAAGTAGAATAGTCATATATGTTGGGCCTACCCTTTAACCACACCGTGACCATTATCCTGATTACGGTGGTGATTTCACTGATTGCATTTTCAAATCAGAAAGTGATGAATCGTTTGTTATTTTGGCCGCCAGCCCTTAGTCGTGGCGAGTATGACCGATTTATTAGCCATGGTTTTATTCATGCAGATGGCGCGCACCTATTGTTCAACATGATTACCTTATTTTTCTTTGGTAGCGTGATTGAAAGTTTTTATCGCCAATATTTCTTCGACATGGGCTTTGTGCTGTTTTACTTGGGCGGCTTGATCGCAGCGATTATTCCGAGTTATTTAAAACATAAGCACGATACCCATTGGGCAAGTTTAGGGGCTTCTGGGGCGGTATCTGCAGTACTCTTTGCTTATATCTTGTTTGAGCCGTGGAAACTGATTTTTGTATTCTTTATTCCTGTTCCTGCGATTATTTTTGCCGTGCTATATGTTGCTTATAGTATCTGGTCAGGTAAACGTGGCAACAGCAACATTAACCACAGCGCACACCTTTGGGGCGCAGCGTATGGTGTAATCATGACGATTATTCTTGAACCGAAGCTCATTCCACATTTCTTAAGTCAGTTATTAAACGTTCCTTTCTAACGTTAAGTCTAAAAAATCAGCTGGATTTAACCTGAAAATGACAGCCTAAACCGTTTCAGTTTAGGCTTTTTTATTGTGCTTCGTTAAACCGAAATGTCCTTTAATTTTTTTCTTTAGCCAATTTCCCACATTTACAGCACCGCACTTTGAATATCGAGCTATACAATTTCACAGCAGATTGAAACGCTATCTACCCTTGCCCTGATTTAAACTGAAATGACACAGAATAAAAAAGGAAAATTCCAATGAAAATAGTCCTGATGTTCTCAAGTTTGCTGTTGACCTGCGTGTTGAGTGCTTGTGCCGTTCACACTCGTGAAGGCAGTATCGTGGTCGACCCAGATCGTAATCACTATCCTTATAATTACCCAGATCGCCATGGCGACTTTTGCCCGCCCGGACAGGCTAAAAAAGGCCGTTGTTGATTTGCCGTTATTGATTTAATGCCCTCTTCTTTTAAGCCTTCAAACCGAAGGCTTTTTCAATTCCGTCAGTAAAATTTGAAGCTGTATATTCTACGAAAGTTCACAAAAGCACATGACAAATCATATAAATCTGGCATTTTATGCCACCCTGTTTTTTAATTTGGCATAGATAATGTATACATCTGTATATTAATGACAAAATTAGCTGAGATATTTTGCATGTCGAGTTCAACTGAAGGTCTTCAATTTCCCATTTCGGCTTCAAACCAAAAGCCGAGTACATCTAAAACCGGTCGTGAAATTATCGCTGAAGCCTTAGCTGCAGTTGACCATCAGTCTTCTGTACGTGCAAAACAAGAAAAAAACTGGCGTAAAAAATATCCTGAATATTTTAAAGCCTTGGTTGAACAAGGGATTCAATCATCTGAAGCAGCGATCAACATTGCTGAGCAAGGTTTAAATAAAGCGCATCACGTCTTTGAATTTTATCGTGATCAAGAAAAGCATACGCTCAAAGATGCAGTGGCTTTAACTGCACATCCACTGCATACCGTGAAATTAAAAGGTGAAAGTGACGCAGCGCCTGAGTGGTATGTGCCCTATCATGGCCAAAAACTGCAAGGTGAGGCGTTACTGGCTCAGATTCAAAAATGGCAAGATGCTGGCATCATTGAAGCCAGTCATGCCGACGCATTACGTGAAGCCATTGCCCACCCAGAATGGTTCGATTTGTCAGATCGGACTATGGTGCTTTTTGGTGCTGCTTCCGAAGCTGGCCCACTGACGTGGTTAGCAAAATGGAAAGCCAATATTGTGGCAATCGACCTCAATAATGAACGTGTTTGGGATCGAATCTTAAGCATTGTTCAAGCTGGTAATGCCACTTTATATGCACCGAGTCTCGACACTGTGCATGAAGACACACCCATTCAAGAACTAAAACACAAATTGGGCGCCAATTTACTGACACACATTCCTGAAATTGCACAGTGGCTTGCACAAAGTGAACATCAACTTGATCTGGCTGCAATTGCCTATTTAGATGGTGAAAAGCATGTTCGTGTTGCAATGGCAATGGACAGCATCATGGCCTATGTCAGTCAACAAAAAGCCAACACCAGCTTGATGTTTATGTGTACTCCGACCGATGTCTATGCGGTTCCAGAAGAGATCGTTACGGCAGCGCAAGCCAAATTCCAAAACCGTGCGTCTGCACAAAAGCTATTGACGCAAAGCATTGCCAAAGTCACAGGTCAGCATTTCTTTAAGCAAAATAATGAGCAAACCACCACAGCAGACAATGGAAAATCCTATGGTATCGCTGACTGTTTGGTGGTGGAACAAGGTCCAAACTACGCACTCGCAAAACGCATCCAACAATGGCGCGCAACTGTCGCACGTCAAAATGGTCAGCGGGTTAGTATCAATATTGCGCCATCCACCACGACCCGCTCAGTGACGAAGAATCCATTATTAAAAGCCGCATTTAATGGTGCGAGTTTATTTGATGTGGAATCCTTCCAACCTGAAACCACCAATGCACTCATGGCTGCATTATGGATTCACGACTTGAGAAATCCTCAATCGGTTGCTAACCCTGAAACAGCGCTAGACCATCCATTAGAACTCATGATGCATGGTGCCAACCATGGTGGCTTATGGCGTGTGGCTTATTTGGCACGTACCGCCTTACCTTTTGCAGCGCTGTATGGTTTTGCTGAAGAAAAACTGCCCGTGAAAAAAGTATTGGGGCTGTTTAAGAAAGCGTAATTGCCTTCGGTTTAAATTATTACTGAACTTTGCAAAGCTTCAACTTGCTAGCTTGATTGTTCTAATTCAGCTCTCAGTCATCCCATTCAAATCGGTGATGTCTGAGATAAAGCCATAAAAAAACGCTGCCGAAGCAGCGTTTTTTTATACCTAGAATTTGAGTTGCTTAGAACACTTTCAAGAATAACCAGTACAAGCAACCTGATAGACAGATCGTTGCAGGTAAAGTGAAGACCCAAGCCGATAGAATGGTCTTCACTGTTGTAAAGTTCAGACCCGATTTATTCGCGACCATGGTACCTGCAACCGCAGAGTTAAGTACGTGTGTCGTCGATACTGGCATACCAAAACCATCTGCAGCAGCAATCGTTGACATAGCAACAAGCTCGGCAGACATGCCCTGACCATAGGTCATGTGGTTTTTACCAATACGCTCACCTACAGTCACGACAATACGTTTCCAACCCACCATGGTTCCAAGACCCAGTGCCAATGCAACAGCGACTTTTACCCATGTTGGAATGTACTGTAAGAACGAATCTAAGTGACTACGATATTCCTTCACTGTCTTTTGTTCAGCTTCTGCCATTGCTGGTAGTTGTTCAGCTTTATCTAGACGTTTAAAAGCAGTGGTACTGAGGTACATATCATTACGAATCGAAGATACTTCTTGTTCAGGAATATCTTTTAAGTCGCCATACTGTGCAACTCGCTCACCTAAATGATCGGTCAAACTTGCCAAAGCTGGCACAACTTCTGGGCTGACTTCTTTAGTTTGAATGTATTTGGTGAGTACATCACGTGCTTGTGCATCAGGAATATCCTTATGCTCTGCGTAGATCGCCGTCGCAGTTTGAGCAGATAACTGATGGAAAGATTGAATATGTTGATTATCTAAGTTCTTATTCAGTGAATAAGCCAATGGCACACATCCGATCAAAATCAGCATGATCAGACCCATACCTTTTTGACCATCATTTGAACCGTGCGCAAAACTTACACCTGTACAGGTAAAGATCAAAATTGCACGAATCAGTGGTGGTGGTGGCTTATTGCCTTCTGGTGGTTGAAACAATTCAAGCTGTTTGCGGAAAATACGCTTCACCAACAAGAAAACTAAAGCGGCAAATGCAAAACCAATCAGTGGCGAGAACAATAACGCCTTACCGACTTTAAGCACCTGCCCCATATCTACACCGCTCGCACCACCGCCTGCATTTAACAGGTAGTTCATGATGCCAACGCCAAGAATAGAACCAATCAAAGTATGCGAACTAGACGCCGGGATGCCTAAGAACCAAGTTCCTAAATTCCACAAAATCGCTGCGATCAGCATAGCGAAAACCATGGCAAAACCTGCACCTGAACCGACATTCATAATCAATTCAACAGGTAATAAAGCAATAATGCCGTAAGCGACTGCACCACTGGCAACCATTACGCCTAGGAAGTTACAGAAACCCGCCCACATTACCGCAACCGGTGCTGACAAAGCATTGGTATAAATCACTGTTGCTACTGCATTTGCAGTGTCATGGAAACCATTTACAAATTCAAAGCCAAGTGCGATGAATAAGGCTGTGCCCAATAAAATCATTGAATAAAGACTTAAAGGCGGAACATGCGCTAAATCGGCAGTCACCTGAAAACCAATATAAATCAACGTTGAAATAATCACCGTTAAAAATACCGGCATAAAGAATTTCGGTGTAGGCACATGAACATTCGTAGACTTTTGAGTAGTCGACGTGTGCGCTGAATCTACGGGAGTTTGTTTAGAATTCATGCAGGCAGGAATAGAGGATTTTAAAATCCCCATATTGTTCAATTTAATTATGACAATTATATGACAAAGCGGTGTCATATAAAGCAATTTTTCATGCTTTATTTGTTTTTTTAAAGTGTTAAAAACCGACTTTTATACTCTACTTTCATAAAGTAAATCAGTTGTTTAAGCTTCATATTCAAACTTTAATTTCTTTGAAACCCAATGTTTCAACTTATATTTCATCTGTCATCTTTTTTTTTCATATTGCATAGCCCTACTGTTTGTTTTTCAAGCTTGCCTGAGCAATATGACAAATTCATGAAGCTTTCCATACATTTATATGAAATTGGTATATGAAATTAACAAGTTGCAATATTGCTCATTAATTCAACAAGCTAATAATTGCGCGCTGTAAAGATGGTTGAATATCAATAAAACTGCAATGAATTCTGTTAATATATTTGCCGATTTTATATTCCATCGGATTGGGGTTATTTATGTCCACGCTTGCCACCCTAAAAGAGCTGCTCGCTCAACGGATTCTGATTATCGACGGTGCAATGGGCACCATGATTCAGCGTCATAAACTCGAAGAAGCTGACTACCGTGGTGAGCGTTTTGCAGATTGGGCATCTGACCTCAAAGGCAATAATGACCTATTGGTGTTGACGCAGCCGCAAATTATCCAAGGCATTCATGAAGCCTACCTCGATGCTGGCGCAGACATTATTGAAACCAACAGCTTTAACGGCACTAAAGTTTCAATGTCTGACTACCACATGGAAGATTTGGTATCAGAGATCAACCGTGAAGCAGCGCGTATTGCTAAAGCCGCTTGTGAAAAATACTCTACGCCTGAAAAACCGCGTTTTGTTGCAGGTGTGCTTGGGCCGACTTCACGCACTTGCTCGATCTCGCCAAATGTAAATGACCCAGCATTCCGTAACATCACTTTTGATGAGCTAAAAGAAAACTATATTGAAGCTGCGCATGCCCTGATTGAAGGCGGTGCGGATATTCTACTCATTGAAACTGTATTCGATACCTTAAACTGTAAAGCTGCCATTTTTGCAGTGAAAGAAGTCTTCAACCAAATTGGCTACGAATTGCCATTGATGATTTCAGGCACGATTACCGATGCCTCTGGCCGAACTTTAACTGGCCAAACTGCTGAAGCGTTCTGGAACTCTGTGCGTCATGGTGATTTATTGTCGATTGGCTTTAACTGTGCCCTAGGTGCAGATGCCATGCGTCCGTATGTAAAAACCATTGCTGACGTTGCCGATACTTTTGTTTCGGCGCATCCGAACGCTGGCTTACCAAATGCCTTCGGCGGTTATGATGAAACCCCTGAAGAAACAGCTGCCTTTATTAAAGAATTTGCAGAAAGTGGCTTGATTAACATTACCGGCGGCTGCTGCGGTACAACGCCGGATCACATCCGTGCTATTGCCAATGCCGTAAAAGACATTGCCCCGCGCCAAGTGCCAGAGACTAAACCTGCGTGTCGTTTAAGTGGTTTAGAGCCATTTAACATCACTGAAGAATCACTTTTTGTGAACGTGGGTGAACGTACCAACGTAACAGGTTCTAAAAAATTCTTACGCTTAATCCGTGAAGAAAACTTTGCCGAAGCTTTAGAAGTTGCACAGCAGCAAGTTGAAGCCGGTGCTCAGATTATCGACATCAACATGGATGAAGGCATGCTGGATTCAGAAGGCGCAATGGTGCACTTCCTGAATCTTGTAGCCTCTGAACCTGAAATTTCACGTGTGCCGATCATGATTGACTCATCTAAATGGGAAATCATTGAAGCGGGCTTAAAATGTGTACAAGGTAAAGCGGTTGTTAACTCGATTTCCTTAAAAGAAGGCTATGACGAGTTCGTTGCAAAAGCGCGTTTGTGCCGTCAGTATGGCGCTGCCGTAATTGTGATGGCCTTTGACGAAAATGGTCAGGCCGACACTGCTGCACGTAAAAAAGAAATCTGTAAGCGCTCTTATGACGTGTTAGTGAATGAAGTTGGCTTCCCTGCTGAAGACATCATTTTTGACCCGAACGTGTTTGCCGTGGCAACTGGTATTGAAGAACACAATAACTATGCTGTGGACTTCATTGAAGCGACTGGCTGGATTAAGCAAAACTTGCCGCATGCCATGATTTCTGGCGGTGTGTCTAACGTATCGTTCTCATTCCGCGGTAACGAGCCTGTACGTGAAGCGATTCACTCAGTGTTCTTATACCATGCCATTCAGCAAGGCATGACTATGGGTATTGTCAACGCAGGTCAAATGGCGATTTATGACGATATTGATGCTGAACTGAAAGCTGCGGTTGAAGATGTGATCTTGAATCAAAACCAAGGTGAAAGCCATCAAGAAGCAACAGAAAAGCTGCTTGAAGTTGCTGAAAAATACCGTGGTCAAGGCGCTGCACAAAAACAAGTTGAAAACTTGGAATGGCGTGAACTTCCAGTTGAAAAACGTCTTGAACATGCTTTGGTGAAAGGCATCACAACGTTCATCGATGAAGATACTGAAGAAGCTCGTTTAAAATCAGCTCGTCCTCTAGACGTGATTGAAGGCCCGCTGATGGACGGCATGAACGTCGTGGGCGACTTGTTTGGTTCGGGCAAAATGTTCCTGCCGCAAGTAGTGAAATCTGCACGTGTAATGAAGCAAGCCGTAGCTTGGCTGAACCCGTTCATTGAAGCGGAAAAAACAGCTGGCCAATCTAAGGGTAAAGTCCTGATGGCAACTGTGAAGGGCGATGTGCATGACATCGGTAAAAATATCGTAGGTGTGGTGTTGGGCTGTAACGGCTATGACATTATCGACCTTGGGGTGATGGTGCCTTGCGAGAAGATTCTGCAAACTGCCATTGATGAGAAAGTCGACATTATTGGTCTATCTGGCCTGATTACGCCGTCACTGGATGAAATGGTTTTTGTTGCGAAAGAAATGCAGCGCAAAGGCTTTAATGTTCCATTGATGATTGGCGGTGCAACCACTTCTAAAGCGCATACGGCAGTGAAAATTGATCCGCAATATTCAAATGATGCAGTCATTTATGTTGCCGATGCTTCACGAGCTGTGGGTGTAGCAACAACTTTACTTTCTAAAGAAATGAAGCCAAAGTTTGTAGCAGAAACCCGTGCTGAATATGAAAAAGTCCGTGAGCGTATTGCCAACAAACAGCCGAAAGCAGCGAAACTGACGTATGCTGAATCGGTTGAAAATGGTTTAAAAATTGACTTTGCAGCCAATGCACCTGTGAAGCCAAACTTTATTGGTACGCAAACGCTGACCAATTATCCATTGGAAACATTAGTTGAGTACTTTGACTGGACACCGTTCTTCATTTCTTGGAGTTTGGCAGGTAAATTCCCTGCTATCTTAACGGATGAAGTTGTAGGTGAAGCAGCAACTGACTTGTATGAACAAGCACAGACCATGCTAAAAGACATCATCGACAACAAACGTTTTGATGCTCGTGCTGTGTTTGGTATTTACCCTGCTAACCGTTCTGCAGCGGATTCGGTTGAAGTGTATAGCGAAGATGGTCAATCGGTTACGCATACCTTCCATCACATTCGTCAACAGTCTGATAAAGTGACAGGTAAACCAAACTTGTCATTAGCGGACTTTATTGCGCCTAAAGGTGTCGCAGAAGACTACTTGGGCGGTTTCACTGTATCGATCTTTGGTGCAGAAGAAATGGCCAATGAGTACAAAGCTAAAGGCGATGACTACTCTGCAATTCTTGCGCAATCTTTAGGTGACCGTTTTGCGGAAGCGTTTGCGGAGCATTTGCATGAGCGCATCCGTAAAGAGTTCTGGGGTAACCAAGCGTCTGAAACCTTAAGCAATGAAGAATTGATTAAAGAGAAGTATATAGGCATCCGTCCTGCACCGGGCTACCCTGCTTGTCCTGAGCATTCTGAAAAAGCGCCATTGTTTGACTGGTTAGGTTCTACCGACAAGATTGGTACGCAATTGACTTCTAGTTTTGCAATGTGGCCGCCTTCATCTGTCAGCGG
Organism: Acinetobacter sp. YH01024; assembly: GCF_013420195.1. Taxonomy (NCBI): domain Bacteria; kingdom Pseudomonadati; phylum Pseudomonadota; class Gammaproteobacteria; order Moraxellales; family Moraxellaceae; genus Acinetobacter; species Acinetobacter sp. YH01024. The sequence goes on along the minus strand of NZ_VOYQ01000035.1, from coordinate 12,581 downwards.
TTTCTACTATGCAAACCCTGAAAGCCAGTACTTTAACGTGGGTAAAATCGCAGGCGACCAGCTTGAAGATTATGCGCAGCGTAAAGGTTGGACACTGGATGAAGCGAAACGTTGGTTAGCGCCAAATTTGGATGATTCAGTTCAATAATTAGTTTGAAAAAATCCCCTCGTGTGAGGGGGTTTTTTATTTATAATCAAAAATCTTAAAAACACATAAACGAATTTTATAAAATGAAAAAATATTCTTACTTTTAGTTTTACCTTTTATTTCATCTTTTGCTTTTGCAGAATGTAAGATAAGTAATGTTTATGATGAAATTGCCTGTTATGAAAAAGAATTAAAATCTAATAAAACCAAGCTCAACCAAACTTATCAAAAGCTTTATAACACTATGGATGAGGAAGGTCAGAAAATTTTAGAAACCTCTCAAAAGAATTGGTTGTTATATAAAAATAGTCATTGTGATGAACTCGTATCTTATCTATCTAGCAGTGTACAAGGTGCAGGATCTAAGTTAATCAATCTATCATGCAATGCCGATCGTATTGACCAGAGAATCAAGCAATTAAATCAGTTAGAATAATAGCCCCCTACCTTTAGCCTTTAAAAATAAAATGAACTTTTTTTAATTTTGTGAATAGTTGGTGGCTCGAAATGATTATGGAAATAAGCTTTGGTATTGTGTGTTTAATAGGATCCGTTTTTGTATGGAAATACACACATTCACTAATCTGGATTATCATTTTTATGTCATGCTTTGCACACATGGGATCACTTATTATTGATCATTTTCGTACGCAAAAAATTAATGATGCCATGCAATCAAACCATAAAGTCAAAAAATGCGGCACATATACAGGTCATTCAACAATTCTGCGAGGAAGTCATCGCAACTCATGGCAACAAATTATTTTCCATTTCACAATGTTAGATGGTAAAAATCTTAGTTTCCCTGAATCAGATCAAATTTCTATGACTGGAAGCCATTTTGAATATTTGGAAAATCCACCACAATCAGTTTGTTTAACCTATGCAGAAAATTATTCAGATAGATTTGGTTATTATTTTTTGACTGATATCCATTTCAACAAAAACTTAATTAAAAAATAATCTATCCTAGTAAAATAATAGACATGTCTTAAAAAATGAGAATCTCACTAAATCAGATGTATTGGGATTCCTTTATAGGAAATTTCAAAAAACGCTAAAAGACCACTCATCAATCCGTCCTAGCACCTACCCATTCCTCCTCCCCCTTGCTAAGCAATGCGTCTCATCCCAGAGTGAGAGGGAGCTTTCATTGTGAATTAAAAACTTTATGAATTTATTAATGGATATTACCCCTATAATAACCTTTAAGCTTTGATTTAAAACAAAATGAAAGTAAGGGTTAGGGAGAGGTAAAGTTTCAAAAGCTCAATCTATACTTTCCAAACCATCCGTTTTTACATTATTTAATCAGCAAAAAACTTCAAATTCCTGAATAATTAAAACTTAGAACTCTCCCCTATAAATACAGATTGGTACATCCATGAAAAAACTCATGAACGGTGCAGAAAACATCGTAATTGAAATGTGCAAAGGCTTTGTTCTTGCCCATCCAGAACTCGCATTTAACGAGTCGCACAAAATCATTACACGCAAAGAAAAGCACAATAACGTGGCACTTATCAGTGGTGGTGGTAGCGGTCACGAACCTGCCCATGCAGGTTTTGTCGGTACAGGCATGTTAGACGCTGCCGTATGTGGGGACGTGTTTGCATCTCCATCGCAAATTCAGGTCTATAAAGCCTTACAACACGTCGCAACCGACAAAGGCGTGTTGATGATCATCAAAAACTATTCTGGCGATATGATGAATTTCCAGAATGGCGCAGCCCTTGCAACTGAAGACGGCATTAAAGTTGACTATGTAAAAGTGGCAGATGACATTGCGGTTAAAGACAGCCTATATACAGTCGGTCGTCGTGGTGTTGCAGGCACAGTATTTGTACATAAGATTGCAGGCGCAGCAGCATCAAAAGGCTTAGAACTTGCAGACGTAAAAGCGATTGCTCAAAAAGCTGCGGACAACGTCATTAGCCTTGGTTTTGCTTATAGCTCATGTACTGTTCCAGCCAAAGGCACGCCAACGTTTACTTTGGCTGATGACGAAATGGAATATGGCGTCGGCATTCACGGTGAACCCGGCATCCGTCGTGAAAAAATCTTGCCATCCAAAAAAATGGCACAGCGCATCGTGGATGACCTGTTCCTTGACCGCCCAGACATGAAAGAAGTTGCAGTCTTGGTCAATGGCTTTGGTAGCACACCGCTGCAAGAGTTGTATGTCTTTAACCATGATGTATGCGAACACCTTGCACGTAAAGGTATCAAAATTTACCGCACATTTGTCGGCAACTATATGACCAGTATCGACATGAATGGTGCATCTGTGTCCTTGCTTGCTGTCGATGATGAATTGAAAACTTACCTCGATGCAGCAGCCAACACCCCTGCATTTAAAATGGATGGTTCAGCAGCACAGCCTTTAACTTTTGCAACTAAAAATGCTGCTACCGAAGCTGTGGTGAACACCCAAGTTGAAACGCAGCCTGAACATGCGGTGATCAGCAATGAGCAATTCACCATCGAAAACATGCGCTATGTGGTCGATGTCATGTCTGCCTGTATCATTAGAAATGAAGTGCCATTCTGTGAATTGGATGCCCATGCAGGTGACGGCGACTTCGGTATGAGCGTGGCGAAAGGCTTCAAGCAATTAAAACGCGAATGGCAAAGTCTGATCCAAGCTCAGCAGATGGATAAATTCATGCTGAACTGCTCAATGATCATTATGGAACACTGTGGTGGTGCGTCTGGCCCAATCTGGGGTTCAGCATTCCGTGCAGCAGCGAAATCAATTCAAGGCAAATCAGTTTTAACTACCGCAGATTTTGCAGAGATGCTGCAAGCAGCGGTCAAAGGCATTCAAACCACAGGTGAGCGTTCATTTGGACGTGGCGCAGTGGTGGGTGATAAAACCCTGATTGATGCACTTGTACCATGCGCAGATTCTTGGTCTGCCCATACCGATAAATCATTTAAAGAAAACTTTACATTAGGTGCAAAAGCGGCAGTTCAAGGCGCTGAAAATACCAAAGAAATCGTAGCGCGTATGGGACGTGCGGGAACTGTAGGCGATCGCAGTCTTGGCTATCCAGATGCAGGCGCACATGGTTTAGGCGTGATCTTTACGGATATTGCGGAACATATTAAATAACTGAACATCTTCAAAATTGCCAACCCACATCAAAAGCATCGATTCGTCGGTGCTTTTTTTTATAGCTATTTTAAGCACTTTTTTCATTAAATATGTCATGCATACAATACCGTTAGTATGAAATCCATTTTCAAATTATGCTTAAAAATTAACACAATTGAGCTGCTTTATCGCCTAGCGCTTTGCTAAGTTAAAACATATAACGATAAAAAAGGATGAGACATGGATTTCACTCAAATTTTCATCCATGACACCACATGGACTTTTGCTGCCGAAGTGATTTTGCGTAGCGTCATTATGTTCGTTTTAATCATCGTATTCTTACGCCTAACGGGCAAACGCGGTGTGCGACAGTTATCCATCTTTGAAGTTGCGATACTCCTTGCTTTGGGTTCTATTGCAGGCGACCCAATGTTTGAAGAGGAACTCCCCCTCTTACAAGCGCTCATTGTGATGACGGTGGTGATTGGTTTATACCGAGTTATCACTTGGCTAATGATGAAATACCAACCTTTTGAAGATTTAATTGAAGGCAAAGCCCTCTACATTGTGGAAGATGGTGAATTGGTTTTAGAAAAGATTAAACAAGGTAAAATGTCACATGATGAATTCTTCTCTGAAATGCGTCAGCAAAATGTGGAGCATCTTGGACAAGTTCGAGTTGGTTTATTAGAAAGTGATGGAAAATTTAGTATTTTGTTTTACCCACCTGAACAAGTGCGTTATGGACTGCCACTATTTCCGAAACCCTATAAAGCGGTTCGAGATATCAAAATGCATCATCTCTATGCCTGTACGCATTGCGGTAAAACTATGTATATCCATGGCGCACAAGATGTTTGCCCACGATGTGGATGCTGTGATTGGGCGGAGGCAATCAATACTCAACGTCTCGCTTAAATTAGTATTCTCCTCATCAACCGGAACTAAAAGAGCTCAAAACCGCATTTCCGCTACAACACTCTAATAAAAGCCCTTTGAAATAATTTGTCATGTATTTGCACTACAGAATAACCAACTCAATGAACAAAATGACCCAATGATAGGCAAATTTTAAAGCTGTGTTCTTCTCAACTTTCATTTCATTTGCACAATAATAACCGTTCACCGTAATATCTGCGAGTAAACTCAAATACATGCCCAAATTTCTCGCATTCCGATGAAAATTCAAAAAATATTCAATGCCCTGAATTAATCCCTTTTGGGCGCTATAAAATTAAATAAGTTTCAAACATATTCACTTTTCAGCCTTTTCCATTTAAGAATCATTTAGTTAATTTTCTCTTGTAAATATTGATGCGCATCTTTTTGGTGCACTTTTAAGCTTTAAATGCAAGTCTTTGCTTTATATCGAGTCTTCTACATTTTTTAGTTTTTTTAATCAAAATTTCCCTAGCGCCAATCTCTTTTCCATTTTTTTTCGCTCGATATACTGAAGTTCTTTTCGTGAACTAGCGCACTAAACTGGAACACCTTATGCAAAATATAGATCTCCTCTTTCTCCTTCTTGGTGCAGTCTTGGTTCTTGCCATGCATGCTGGCTTTGCATTTTTAGAATTAGGTACAGTACGACATAAAAATCAGGTCAATGCGCTGAGTAAAATTTTGACTGACTTTTCTATTTCCGCAATTGCATACTTTTTTGTGGGTTATTACATCTCTTATGGTCAGCACTTTTTTCATATTGGGGACACTTTAGCAGCCGATCATGGCTACAACTTAATGCGTTGTTTCTTCCTGCTGACTTTTGCCGCAGCCATTCCAGCGATTATTTCAGGTGGTATTGCTGAACGTGCAAAAATGCGGACTCAAGCGATTGCCACATTATTATTGGTCGCTTTGGTCTATCCATTTTTTGAAGGCATGGCGTGGAATGGTAATTTTGGGCTACAAGCATGGTTAGAACGCACATTTGGCGCAGCCTTTCATGACTTTGCAGGTTCGGTCGTGGTACATGCGATGGGCGGTTGGATCGCTTTAGTTGCAGTACTTTTACTTGGCGCACGTCATGGACGCTATAAAAAAGACGGTCGTATCAGTGCGCACCCGCCTTCAAGTATTCCATTCCTTGCCTTGGGCTCTTGGATTTTAATCGTCGGCTGGTTTGGCTTTAACGTGATGAGTGCGCAACGTTTGGATGCCATTTCAGGACTGGTTGCGATTAACTCTCTCATGGCAATGGTGGGCGGTACGCTTGCAGCAAACTTTATGGGTAAAAATGACCCCGGTTTCTTACATAACGGTCCCTTAGCAGGTTTGGTAGCGATCTGTGCAGGCTCAGATGTAGTTCATCCTGTCGGTGCGTTGATTATCGGCGCTATCGCAGGTCTGATCTTTGTCAAACTATTTACATACACTCAAAACAAACTCAAAGTCGATGATGTACTTGGCGTATGGCCACTACATGGTGTCTGTGGTGCTTTCGGTGGTATTGCAGTGGGTGTATTTGGACAAAAATGGTTGGGCGGTTTAGGCGGTATTTCAATGATCTCTCAATGTATCGGTACGCTGCTCGCGATCGTGATTGCATTGGCTGGTGGTTTTATCGTTTATGGTCTACTCAAAGTAACGATGGGCATTCGCCTAGATCAAGAAGAAGAATTCCGTGGTGCAGACTTAAGTATTCACCGTATTTCGGCAAACTCTGAAGAAAACATGTTTTAAACAGCATAATCTAAAGTGGCATTTATGCCGCTTTTTTAACCCTGAAATGCACTCAAAGCTCTATTTTTAGAAATCCTTATTTTAGAAAATCTAAGACCTGATCCAAATGCTGAATTTTATTCGGAATGCTGTGCTGTTGTTCTGCACTTAAAGTATGAAAGCCTTCAAGCAATACGGCAGACATCCCTGCTTGGCTCGCACCATAAATATCATTGACAGGATGATCACCAATAAATAAACAATCGGTTTCCGTCACGCCCAACTCACGACAACTGTACTGAAATATTTCAACTTTGGGCTTACTGATGCGTGCACTTTCCGAGCTGATGATCTGATCAAAATACGATGCAAAACCCAGTCCATTTAAAATATTCAGGCGTGTGGCATGTCCACCATTCGACACCACCGCCAATTTATACTGCTGTTGTTTTAGTTGCTGCAGCAAGCTCAATGCTCCTGGCATCGCCACAGCAAACTGACCAAAGTGCTGAAACCAAAATTGTGTGAGTTCATCAAAATCAGGGCGTTGTATCCAATCCAGCTCCGTTTGTAGAGCATAAGCGACAGATGCCCCAATACTCGGATGTGTAAGGAGTTCTTTTTTCGGATATCCCCCATTATCTATACGGTTAATAATACGTTTAATCTGTACAAGGTCTACCTCCGCCAACGTCGACTGATAAGACTCGGCTAAATACTGCGTATAGGCCTGAACGCTGTGATCTCGGTGAGTCAAGGTATTATCTAAATCAAAAAGGACTGCACGTATGCTCATAAATCTTCATTACTGAGTTTTCAAAAACTTTAACACAATGCCCGTTCTGCTTTATGCACCTTCTTCGCTATCGATATCAATACAGTTCAAATAGCCGATTAAGTCTGATTTAAGTTTTGTGGTTTCAAATAGCAGCATTCAAACAAAATAATTTCAGCACATCACACGACTTATGCTCTCGAACCGTACCTTTTTATTGCGACAAGCCCTGCTGCTCACACTCAGTTTGGTTGGCCTCCTTTATGTTTTTCCCGTCGGCGGTTCGCTCGACCAAGCTTTTATTCAGCCTTGGGTCGACCTACATGGTGGTTTTCCTCATCGTAATGATTGGGCACTTGCGGTGCTGAACCATCGCTATATCAAGAATATTGTCATAGGCGTTTATGTTCTCTATATCGCAGCGTGGATATGCAGTTTTAAATATCCGCATCTGAAAGCACGTAAGTTTGAATTTGGCTATTTTATCGTGGTGGCTCTACTCAGCACGGCAATTATTGGTTTACTCAAATCACAATCTGCACATGCCTGCCCTTGGAATATGACCGTCGCCACAGCCCATGGCTTTTCTTGGGATTTTTCAGCACGCCAAGGACACTGCTTCCCCGGTGGCCATGCTGCGACTGGTTTTGCCCTAATCACGGGCTATTTTGTTTATCGAATACATCGACCTGCCCGTGCCTATTTCTTTTTATCTGCTGGGCTGATTTTAGGCTTTGCTTTTGGCTGGGCGCAAATGATGCGGGGTGCACATTTTCTGAGTCATAACCTTTGGACAGCATGGATCATTTGGGCATTTAATTGTGTCATGTATGTGTTGTTTTCTCGCCATTTCAATGCATCAACTACTCAGCAAAAGAGCAAAGCATTTACATGGATCTAATTAAATCCCTGAATTGACCTTGATTTGAAAATGATTGAGTCACTCATGATTCACTCAATGGGATCTGTAAACTCACATTCAGACCACCCAATGTTTCACTTTTAGAAAACTCCAATTCCGCACCGATATGTTTTGCGGCTTTATCTACAATTGCCAGCCCTAAACCACTTCCAATTTCTTCATGATTATAAATTCGATAAAAGCGTTTTCGAATTTGCTCATATAAAGCTGGGTCGATGCCAGGCCCACTATCTTCAACCTGTACAACCGCCTGCCCCGCATGTTCAAAGACGGAGACATTAATCATGCCCTGTGCAGGGGTATATTTAATGGCATTATCAATCAAATTAAAAATGATTGAATGTACCGTTGGCTCAAGACTATATAAGGCAATGCTTTGTTGTTGCTCCATGCCAAGGTCAATATCTTTTTGCATAGCCAAATGTACCAGTTGCTCCACGCAATTGGTTGCGACTTGCTTAAGATCAAAATGTTGTTTGCGCTCAAGTTCAAAGACCGAGGCGTCTTGTTTTGCCAAACTCAATAATTGACTGACCAAATGCTGAATACGAATTAAACCTTTACTCAAATTTTGTAGAGCGTCATCTTGTGGAAATTTTTGTAGCAAAATCTGCATTTGCAAATTCAGTGCGGTAATCGGGGTCCGTAACTCATGCGCTGCGTCAGCAATAAACTGGCGCTGTTCCTGCTGCGACAACGAAATTCGTTCAAACAACTGGTTCATTTCAATAATGGTTGGTGCAATTTCCTCTGGATACGGCATTTGAGAGATTGGAGAAAGTTCAAAGGCATCCCTTTTTGCCAGTTCTTTTTTAAATTTTTCCAGTGGGTTTAAGCTGCGTTGAATCAACCATCCCAAAGCGATTAATGCAAAAGGTATAAAAACCAAATAGGGAATAAACATACTACTGGCCAATTCTGCTGCAAGATGCTGCCGAACCGACTCTTGCTGACTGACCTGAATTTGCCGATCTGTGAGTGGCAAAATATAGGTATGCCACTCATCCTGTTGGGTACTGTGGGTATAAAAACCGGCTTTGGGCTGAGGCGCGACCAATAATTTTAATTGATGGGTTTGATGTGCATTGGATTGATAGGTCCACACATCAACAAATAAATCTTCTTCGTGATAATGCTTATGTTGATCAAATTCACTGCGAATGGGCTGCGGATCATGCTCTGCAACACGTTCCGCCAAATTTTGCATTTGCGCATCTAAAATTTCATTAATTTCTTCAAGCGCAATTCGATATGCTGAAAACACCAAAAGACAGCCCAAAAGCATACTGAAAACAGACACATAAATAATTAGTCTCTTTTTCAGAGAATAAGGCTGGTGCATGGTTGATAATTCCTTTGCCTTAACCGAGTCGATAACCTAAACCACGAATGGTGCGAATAAAATCTTTGTCTAATTTTGTTCTGAGATGATGCACATACACTTCAATAGTATTACTGCTGATATCACTATCAAAATCGTAAAGCTTATCTTCTAAATTGGCTTTAGAAAAAATCTTATTCGGATGTGTCACCAATGGAATCAATATGGCCCATTCACGGTTAGATAAATCGACATATTGACCCTTATAGCGTGCAAGATGCTGCTCAATATCTAAAATCAATTCACCATGTTTTAAAATTTTCTGTGGTGCTTCGACTGAACTCAGCCCTGTGCGTCGAAGAAGCGCATGAATCCGTGCAAGTAATTCATCAAACTCATAAGGCTTAATCAGATAGTCATCTGCCCCATGGTTTAAACCATCTACACGATTTTGTAGTTGATCCCGTGCCGAGATGATTAATACCGGCAATTTGGGCTGCATTTGACGAATTTGTTTCAGGACTTGCATACCATCCATCATCGGCAAACCCAGATCTAGCAAGACGATATCAATCCCCCCTTGCATTATGAGCTTTAAGCCATCGATACCATTATTCACCCACTCGACTTCAAACTGTTGATAGTTCAACAAGGTTTTAGTCGATTCGGCAATCATGAAATCATCTTCAATAATAAGTATTTTGTGCATGGGCTTAAGTCCTGCGCTGTACTGAAGTACATTGTTGCAACATATTGTTTTTTTCATCAATCACTTGAGTCTGCACATCGAGCAAACTTAATAGCGATGGAAATAGATTATCCTGACTTAATTTTTGGCTTTTTTGTGCCATTAAACAAGTATATTGCGCTGAATTATTTTTTTGCCAAGCCGGTGAAAACCACATCAACATCGGCACATGCGTTTGCTGTGACGGTGCAATTGCATATGGAGAACCGTGTAAATACAAGCCATGCTCACCGGTCGACTCGCCATGATCGGACAAATACCACAGTCCTGTTTGATAGTTGTTAGTCACTTTTAAGGTGTTAATCAATTCACTCAGCACATGGTCGGTATAGACAATACTGTTGTCATAACTATTTATTAACTCTGTCGAAGTACATCCCTGTATGGCATTGCTATTACAGGTTGGCTTAAATTTTTGAAACGCTGCGGTACTTCGTTTGAAATAAGCAGGGCCATGACTGCCCATTTGGTGTAATACAATTAAACGGGGAGTTGGATCTGCTTTGGGGATCGAAGCCAAATATGCCTTCAAACCATCCACCAAGATTTCATCATGACATTCGCCATCGGCATCACACCACTTTTTCTTTAGTGCTTCAGGAAATTCATATTTTTCAACACGTGTGCATGTGCCCTTACAGCCTGAATTATTATCTAGCCACGTCACCTTATAACCTGCACGCTGTGCTATATCGAGTAAACCTTCGCGATGACTTGCAAGCTGTTCGTCATATTCGGTTCTCGGCATACCCGAGAACATACAAGGAACAGACACAGCGGTTGCGGTGCCACATGAACTGACTTGGCTAAAATTGATAATATTTTGCTGACTGAGTTCAGGATTGGTATTTTTAGCATAGCCATTGAGTGAAAAACTTTCCGCGCGCGCAGTTTCACCGACCACTAAAACCATCAATTTTGGTAAGCTTTTGGCGCTTACGTTTTCAACCATATGTGCATCTTCACCATAGACCAGCAATGGCAAATTCTGTTTCGGTGCTTTTTTGTGATAATAGGAAAATGTCGAAGCGATACTGTTTTGTGGTGAGAGCATGCCTTTTAAGTCACGATGCTCACGAAAGATCGCAGCATAATCGACAAAATAAACAAACAGCAAAGCACCCATGAGGATGAGCGACAGTACTATTTGTAGCCCCTTTTTGGCTACCACCGTGCTTAGGGCTTCATTATGCAGTGGCAAAAGCCAGATCAAAAGCACTGGCAAAACAACCAGTCCAAAGACCCAGATAAAAAATTGTGGCGAGATTAAATCCTGCACTTCCTTTACATCTGTTTGCATCATGTTTTGTACTTGGTCAGATGTAATGGTCACACCTAAACTATTGACGAAATAGGCACTCAAGCCACCAATGATCAGCAAAACACTCGCCAAAAGTTTTGAATTCCATCGCCATTGCAGTAGTTGCATCAGCACATTATAAAGTGCCACCACCACCAGTACGGTTGCCGCTAAAAATAGTCCGGCCTTCAGACCCGTATAAGGTGTGAGCTGCTGGATTTGCTGATAAAACGCGAGGTTCAAAACCACCCCAAGCCATAAGGCAAGCACGAGGTTAAATTGACTTAAACTAAGTCTTGGAATTTTTTGCTGTATTTTAGCTATGACCTGAAGCATATTGGCATCAATTATTGATCTTTGATGCCCTAATCTAAAAATTCAAACTTAAAAATCACTTAAAACTGATCAAAACCATGCAAGAAAAATAAAAAAAGGCGATGTAAAACATCGCCTTGTGAACAACTTAAATCAAGGTCTTAGAATTTAAATTCTAGACCTGTACCTAGAACAGGTTGTTCGCTTTCATTAGAACCTTGTTCAAGTGCTAAGTAACCTGCATAACCATAAGCTTTCACTTGTTTGCTAAATGCATAATCTGCACCTGCAATGAATTGCTGAGCTTCGTAATCATCACCCACTTTATAGGTCGTGGTATTTTGACTATATTGTGCTTTTACTGTCCAAGCTTTTGCAGATGGTAGATTGTATTCTGCACCAACTAACCAACCTTGAGCATCATCAATATTTGCTGCTGCAACATCATTACCTTTAGCAGCCTCAACCTCTGATGTTTGATACAGTGCTTTGAGTGCCAAACCACCCTCAAGATTTACACGACCAATCGCACGAACGGTATTTGCAGCAGCAAATGCTTTTGTACCCGCAACTTCAGGACTTTCAGCATTTAAGATCCCTACACCACCAAAGTTCGATGGAATGGCTTTGTCATAGGCTAAACCTGCGACAACAACGGGGCTGTCATAGACAACAGACGCCGACCAAGCATCGCCAAGACCACGACCTGCAGTTTTTACTACACCTTTATCGCTCTTGATTCCTGAAGATTCACCTGTTGCAAGCAATGCATTAACTTTAATTGCACCTTCAGCAATTTTAAATGCTGGTGATTCATAGACAACAACGTTATCTACACGGTTTTCGCCAGTCATGATGCCTGTAACATCAGCACGGTTACCCACGTAGTTGTTGAATGTATCAACCGGACTAGACAATTGTTTTAATGGGGTATCGTGTGCACCAACTTTCAATGTACCAAGTTTCGCATCTTTCAAACCAACGAAGCGGTTACGCTTAGACCAGTCATCGCCTTCGCCGTCTGAGTTAAATGCCCATTCAATTGCATAAACTGCGCTTAAACGGTCTGTCAGTTTTTCATCGCCCTTTAAACCCAAGAAAGAACTGTTTGAACTGATTTCAACGACATCTTTGTCTGAAACACCCGTTTTATTATCTTCAGGTAAATAGGGTGTGTTGACATTTACAGCCGATAAATTGAGCTAAAGAGGCAACCATATAAATATACAAGCTAAAGCAACAGCGCTTTGATAGTTACGTTTTAGCTTATCGTATCTTGTGGCAATTCCTCTAA
>NZ_VOYQ01000034.1:0-37322 GCF_013420195.1 Acinetobacter sp. YH01024 | reverse complement strand
TTGAAAACCTTCAAAATTCTTGCTGAGCGATATCGCAATCGAGGCAAAAGACTAGCATTAAGATTCAATCTAATTGCTGGAATTTATAACTTGGAGCTGAGTGAAAAATGACTTATGAAAGAAATCTATTGCACTCATAACGCTAAAAATAGTCACACCTTGGGCAGGCAGTTTGGATTCAATTGTGATCATGGAGCTTAAAATTTTTTATAGATTGCATTTTGAGTGTAGCAGCATCTCAGCGGCTGCGAAAAGTTAGCTCAGCAAAAATGATCCAGTATTGATGTTCCTATTCACTTGAATCCTAAAGTGATGTGAAAGCCAAAAAGAAGAATTCAACAAATTATTTGCAAAATAGGGTAGACGAAAAAATAAACATTTCCTAAAATGCCGTCATTAAAAAAAATTCAATACATAATAACAATGCTTAAAAATATTCACGCCATGGTGGAAAACTTTGGCTTTAGCGTACAGAAACGTGCGCTACACATTCATTTCTCAAATGAACATCTAAATTCTGAAGTTTTTATTCAACGGATTGAAGGTCAGCACCGTATTAATCAAGGCTTTCGTGCAGAAATTATTTGTCTCTCGACCAATGTTCATCTGGCTTTAAAGCAGTTTATAGGCGGCCGAGTGGCTGTCGATCAAGTGACAGATTTGGGACAACTCAGTCGCCTGACTGGTGTGATTACTGGGGCTAGCCAAGGTCAAAGTGATGGTGCACTGACCGTTTATAAACTGGTGATTGAGGATGCCACAGCACTCTGGCATAAGCGTCGTAACAGCCGTGTCTTTATGAATAAATCGGTAGGGGAGATGACCGAGATTATTTTTAGTGAATGGCAGAAAAAAAGTGCGCTGTTTGCTGCCAGTTTAAGCTTGAACTTAGAGGGGCTGGCACGTACTTATGATGTGCGTCCATTCACCATGCAGGCGAATGAAAGTGATTATGCATTTTTAACCCGCCTTTGGCGCAGTGAAGGGATCAATTGGTTAATTGATGAAGCAGAGTTATTTGTTGCATTTTCGGCTGCACCGATGCAAGCACAGCAACTGCGTTTAATTGATACGAATCAGGCTTATAGTGCTTTAGAGCGGAAAAAAATTCGCTTTCATCGTAGTCATGCCACGGAACGTTTGGACACAATCACCAGTTTTGTGGCAGAACGCTTTTTACAATCGACCACGATTCAAACGCAGCGTTGGCAAGCTCAACATTTGGCACAAGACCAAAGTAATCCGCTTTTAAGCGCCCATGCACAGAGTGAGCAACAGCACAATGAAACCTTAAGTTTAGAGCAGGCTTGGACCGTAAGTTCGGCTTGGACAACTGACCTTAAAGGTGCAGATCAGGCGACCACTTCAAATACACAGCAATTGGATCAGTTGAATCGGCAAATCAATCAATATCAGGAATTACAAGCCAAATATTTTACCGCCAGCAGTAGCGTAAGGGATGCACAAGTTGGGTATTGGTTTGAATTAGAAAATCATCCTGAAATCGATCAACATCAAACGACAGATCGTGAATTTCTCATACTAGGCAAAGCATTTTATAACCAAAATAATTTACCCAAAGATATTTTGGTTCAATTAGAAAAGTTACTTGCGGCGAGCCGCTGGATATCTTTAGGGGATGAACGGCAGGCCAGCGAGCTGTATGTGGTCCGTCGGCAAATTTCTGTGGTGCCTGAATATGATCCTTTATTACACCGCCCACCCGCATTTCCACAGCGGGCCAAAGTGGTCGGTCCAGAAGGTGAAAGTATTTATGTCGATGCTTGGGGGCGTATCAAAGTTCGGTTTACGTTCACCCGCAGCGATGACCACGATCATGATGGTGGAGCAGGGAGTAATGATAATGACAGTGACTCGGCTTGGGTCGATGTACTAACTCCATGGGCGGGAGAAGGTTATGGGGCACGTTTTCATCCTCGTATTGGTGAGATCGTGGTCATCGACTTTTTTGAGGGTGATGTGGATCGTCCCTTTGTAGTAGGACGAATACATGAGGCTGAGCGATCTCAGACCATGTTTGACCTCAAAGGTCAGCTTCCTGAAACCAAAAAACTCAGTGGTATCCGCTCACAAGAAGTTGCGGGAGCAGGCTTTAACCAACTGCGCTTTGATGACACGACAGGGCAGATCAGTACCCAATTACAAAGTAGTCATGCAGCGACACAGCTGAATTTAGGTAATCTCAGCCATCCTAAAGAACAAGACAGTAGCCATGGCCGTGGTGAGGGGTTTGAGCTGCGAACGGATGCTTGGGGAGCAATGCGTGCAGGTAAAGGTTTACTCATTAGTACCTATGCGCAGGATAAAGCAGTTGCCGATCATCTTGCTGCTGCTGAAGCTCAGTCTCTTTTAAATCAAGGGCATCAGAGCATGAATATGCTGAGCGGCTTGGCTGTAAAGCAACAGACCGATGCATTGAATGTGATTAACCGTTTGCCGAAGTTAATAAACTCTTTAGAAATCAAAAGTACTACTGAAGGTGTCAAAGCGACTTTAAATTTGTTCAAGGAGGAGCTAAGTCGAGACCCATTGGCAGCGTTAAAAAACTGCAAAAGTTTTGTCAAAGAAATGGGCTCAATCGCACATGATGTCAAAAGTACAGTAAAAGAATTTAAAGCATTTTTTAATGATGCCGAAGATGCCTTTGATAACTTAAAGTCTGTCATAGATCATATTGAAGAAAATGGTAAGGATGTGATTCAAGGGCGGGTTGCAAGTCTGAAAAGTAACCTAAAAGAAGATCCATTAAAAGTATTAAAAGATGTGGGTAAATTGATCGAAGACATCAAATTTAACCCTGATGATTTGTTGAATAATGGTGGTTTTGGTTTGCCACCAGCGATGACACCCATAAAAGCATTAGAAAAAGTACAAGGCTTTATGGAAGGCTATGCGCAAGGTTTAGAAAAATCCAATACAGCGGCAAAACAAGAACAAGGCAAATTATTCCGCCAAGCGTTGATGTTGCTTGCATCACCTAATGGTATTGCACTCACTACACCGGAAGATATTGTTTTACAAGCATCGCAGGATATTGCAGAAAGTGCGCAAGGTTCGATTAATTTCAGTGCTCAAAAGAATATTGTCGGTCATGCACAAGACAAAATCAGTCTGTTTGCGGCTCAAAAGGGCCTGAGTGCTTATGCCGCAAAAGGGAAAGTTGAATTACAAGCCCAAGATGATGCTATTGAAGCAATTGCACGAAAGGTGATTAAGCTCATTTCAACAGAAGATAAAATTGAAATTACCAGTCCTAAAGAAATTGTGCTGACTGCAGGAGGTTCACAGCTGAAAATTAATGGCAGTGGAATATTTACAACAACAGGCGGCAAGTTTGAGAGTAAGGCGGGGCAGCATAGTTTTGTGGGAGGAGCGACTGTAAATGCACAATTACCTAAGCTGCCTGAAAGTGGGCTGTATAGTATGAGATTTGACTTAAGTCAAATATTTGATACTAATATATTAAAAAATATGAAATATAAACTTATTAACCATTCTAAAAAAATTGAAGCTGAGTACCAGTTTGAGCAACAAAGTAGTGCACGTATTTATAGTGATGCTATTGAAAATGTAGAACTGGCATTAGTACCAGGTGCTTATATAACTCTATATCAAAAAAATGCAGCAATGGATGCAGAGTCTTTAGATGAAGAAATTCAAGGTTGCGGATGTGATGACGAAATGCATCTTTGTGATGAAATTAATTTAGAAATATAGAAGGTATTATCTTGAATAAATATATTTTAATTGGATTGTTTTTGATAAATCTCTTTTCTATCAACAATATAATATACGCCAAAGGGCCTGATTTTGAAATAGTTTCAAAATGCACAGACGAATATGAATCAAGTTGCAATATTTACCGAGTAGTTGATGGGGACAATAAATTATTGCTAGAAGATGTTAAGTCTCCAATTATCACAAAGATTAATAGTGATATATTTAGGGTTAGAGTTTCGTGTGGATCTCCATGCCAAGTAAACTTTTTTTATGGAGAAACTAGTGAAGATTCTACTAATGAATTTATTGCTTTTAATGAAAATAATCATTGTTTGATAGAAAGTGATAGTGTTAAGAAGAAAATATATGCAAGGATAATTTTCACTGGTAGGAAAAAAATTATTGCTGATTTAAATGATAAGGAATACTTGGGGTTAAATCAAAGATTTGATTATTATAATTATTTTAAAAAGAAAAGTAAATTTTTAGAAAATGGTAATTTAATATTGTTGGCAGATGATTATTCAAGTTTATTAATTAAAAAAACAATAATAAAACCATGCGGAGAAAATAATGAAATATTCAGATGAATTTATAGCATTTGTTGCAACAATCTCTGGAGAAGCAGGTGTTTGTAGCATTACTTCAAAAAAAGCAGTTGCACATTGTATTATGAATCGATTAGGGTTTGGTGAGTGGGTAGGTCATCCAAGCATTATACAATATTTATATGATGATTTTGATGCTTTAACTGAACAAACGGCTGCTGTAAAAAAGGTTAAAGCTGAAATGAATTCTAATAAGGTTTCAAAGGATACTCAAGATATTATAGATGCTGTGTACCCTATTTACATGAGGGAAGAAGAAGATTTCACAAATGGAGTGGTATTATATTATAGCCCAAAAGCTCAAAAATTTTTGAATAATAAGGACCCAAAAAATTATAAATATCCACCAAATTTTGTCAACGAATTAACAGAAGAAGTGAAAATAAATGGTACTGAAAATGATGATATGTGCTGGATAAGGTATAAAGGAACTTCACGATTTTTTATTAAATTCATCGATCAATCTGCTAAAAAATTAATGGGATCAAGAGTCAATGTAAGTTATAAGAAGACAAAATATATTCCAACAATGAGTAATTTGTTAATAGATGAAGAGGGCTTTATTAGATCTATTTTAGTAAAGGGTGGATGGGGAGCAAGATTTTCTGTTGATGGCTCATCTGTGAAAGATGAAAATAATAAAGAATTAATGTTGATTGCTGATGGAAAAAACCATCATGTCATAATTGTTGTAGATAATGGAATGGGTGGTATAAAAACACGAACAGATAAACATAACCAGGAGCTACCACAAAATAATAAAGACGGAAGAGAAAATACTGAAAATAGTAATAATCAAGAAAATAATTCTAATAAATTAGATGTAAAATTTGATCTTAGAGTTTTAGATAGTGATGGAAAACCGATTTCAAGAATTTCTTATTTTTTAAAATATAAGGGAAAAGAGAAAAAACACTCAACTGAAAATGATGGTGTTGAAAAAGGTATTCAGGCAGAAAGTGGAGAAAAAATCGCAGTTTTAGTTAGTGGAAGAGATTCCAAACAAGAAGTTGGAATTTTCACTGTATTAAATGATAAAAAAATATATGATATACAAATTAAGTTACATAAATTTGAAATAATTTTTAGGCATAAAAAAAGTGGAAAATCTATAAAAAATTTAAATTTAGTACAATGGTACAGAGGTAAAGAATACCCTAAAAAAACTAATGATGAAGGTAAGATAATTGTAAATGCTATACCAGGTTTTGATTTAAATTATAAATTAAGAAATGGTCAAAATTTATTAACAATAAAAGTCGATAAAAATAAAACTATTAGATTCATAGATGTTGACTCTCAGGTGTTGGAACAAGCAAGTAAAGATTTAGATTTGATAAATGCTGAAAAAAAATCATCAAAAACCAAAAATACTAGCCAAGAGCAACAAACTCGAGATGAAACTCCCAAAAGAGATCAAACACAAGCAACAAGTCAAGATGGACACCCAAAAACTACAGTTAATGACAATAATGAAGAAGCAGAGTTCAGTGTTCTTACATATGATAAAAAAACTGATCAGCTATTTAGTGGTGGTAATTATTTAATAGAATATAGAGGTAACAAAAGAAATCATTCAAGTGGTACTCATGGATTAGGAAAAAAAATACATAAAGCTAATGTTGGTCAGAATATAAAAGTTATCACACTTGAATCTGAAAAGGAGATAGTCCATTTTAATGATGTAATCAGAAATGGAATGAAAGATATAGATTTAAAAATAGATAAACCTTCAATACCATTGGCAGTACAAGGAGTTAATGTTGGATTTAATGGTGTAGCTGAACAGTGGAGGAAAGATATTGTTAGTCAAAAAACAAAAAATGTACTAGCGTATCTTGCGAAGGAAGCGGGAATGAAAGAAATTCTGATCACAAGTACTATAAGAACTCCAGAATCACAAGCAAGAGCAATGTACAACACAACTATTAGTTACAGTGCACCTGGTGAGGCAGTAAAAAGAGTACGTGATGATTGTAAGAAAAAAGGCTTATCTAAAGATGCTACCATAAAAAAAATGGTTGAAAAAATTATTGAGTTTCAAGGTAAAGGACTAAGAGTTTCGCTGCATTGTGTATCTCAAACTCAGTATGAAAAGATGAATGTAGTAGACATTGGATTAAATAGTAATGGATTTGGTTCGAATACAAACTTAAGTAATTTAGGGCAAAAATTTAAAAATGTCTGTATTAAAGCTAAGTCTGAAGGAAAAATTTCTGGATTTATTCCAGGTGATGCAAAAGGTGAGGGCGCTATGCATATTGAGATTATGCAATGAATTTTTATCATATAATAATAGCTTGTAGTTTGTTAGTAGGATGTAATTCATCGGATCGCGAACAAAATATTGATTTAAATGCAGTTAGTAATAAAAATGAGAAAATATATGAAAGAGTTGATTTTTATTATGCGTTTAAACAATGCAATGTCAAACGGAATTGCAGAATTCTTAAGCCTAGTGTGCTAGATGAAAGTTATTTTCTAAATGCTTACAAACCAAATAACGATGAGTTTTTTATCAAAAAAAATGGTGAAAATTACGAAATTTTTTACAAAATTTTTATGATAGAAAATATTGAGATGGGATGGGCCAAGTTAACTCGGTTAAACAATAATGAAAATCTGATTTTTAATGTCGATAAAATATTTCAATCCTATGGAAAGATGAACCCAATAGGAGGAGGTGATTCTTTTAAAGATGTTGAATCATCTAAATCAAAAGAAAGTATTTATTACCTTAATGAATATTATGATGAATATTCATTTAAGCAACCGCAAAAAATTATTTTGGAAAAACAAAAAGACAATACTTACTTATTGGATTGTAATTCTTATATGAGTGATTTAGATCCAAAAAACAATTTTTCCGGAATTTTTTATAGAGTGTGTTCTGAGGGAGAGAAAATTTATTTTAAAATAATTTGATTTTCTAAGAATAAAAAGCCGACTCTCGTCGGCTTTATTTATTTAACCTTCCAAAACTTCTTCCAGCAACTCTTCACTCGGTGCAAAGTAATACGCTCCGTCCATTGGCGTAACAAAGTGAAGTAAGCGGTCGTGAATACCGTCACCGCTCGTACCGAACATGCGAACCAGCATGCTGTCGATAATGCTGAGGTCATGGGTATAAGCAATAAAAAACAAACCTTGGTCACCGCGGCCATCGCCATAAGGCAATGAATGACGCAAAATTGCTAGTTCTTCACCTTCGCCATTTTCAACAACGGTACGTGATACATGTGAGTTTTCAGGTTGTTCGTCTTCATCCAACTCAATTGACTCAAGTTTGGTGCGCCCAATGACATGTTCCTGAGCATCTACCTTTAACTTTTTCCATTTATCTAAGTTATGTGCATAACGCTGTGCAAAGACAAAAGAACCATCAGCAAAAATACCCGCATCTTCTGCTAATAATGCTGTTTCAGCACGGTCATCTGGAAATTGAGGGTTTTCAGTACCATCAATAAAACCAGTTAAGTCACGGCCATCGAAATTACGGAAGCAAACACGCTCATCTAAAACCTCAACTTTATCTTGAATGCCATCAAAGAAAGCTTGGCTTAAAGCAAAGCAAATATCTGTACGCTGTGCCGCAATGTGAATCAGCACATCTGCTGGCACTACAGGCATGTTAAATGAACCTTGAATTGGATCAAGTTGTTTAAAGCCTGCCGGAGCTTGACTGTAAAGTTGCGCCCAAAGTTCTGGTCCAAAAGCCACAGCCGTTTTAATCTGTGCATTAGGATGTTGGGTAATCAGACGATCACGAGTATTCAATAAGTCTTCAAGTTGTTCTTTTAATTCGCTAATCGTTAAATCTTTTAAACGTAAAACAATAAAACGAGCATGATCTGAGGGTAATGGCAAAATTACAGATTGAGCAGACATTCATGGCTCCTAAAAATTATAATTTCTGAGTGGCTGTGTATATTGTGCCTTAAGCAGCGCTGAGAGTGTAGCCTTCATTTGGCCTTTTAGCTTGCATTATTGTCATGAAAATAGAGTAAATGTCATATAATACAGACCCATTTCAAACTTGAGCTAATGATGTCCTATCAAATCTGGATTGCATATATGTTGGCATGTTGGGTGATTAGTGTTTCCCCTGGTGCAGGTGCAATTGCGTCTATGTCGAGTGGTTTGAATTATGGGTTTAAGCATGGGTATTGGAATGCCATCGGCCTGCAATTGGCACTTTTGGTTCAGATTGCCATTGTTGCAGCTGGGGCAGGGGTCTTATTTGCGACGACACCATGGGCATTTCTGATCGTGAAATGGTTTGGTGTGGGCTATTTATTGTATTTGGCTTATTTACAGTGGACAGCGCCAACACAGTCAATTGAAATCCAACAAAATTTGCCCAATAAATCACGTTCAAAATTAATTTTACATGGCTTTTTGGTCAATATGAGCAATCCTAAAGCGATTGTATTTTTGTTGGCAGTTTTGCCGCAGTTTTTAGATTTATCCAAACCCCAATGGATTCAATATGTCATCATGGCTGCAACAATGATTAGCATCGATTTGATTGTCATGGCGGGGTATACCGGTCTCGCTGCAAAAGTGCTGCGGTTGTTAAAATCATCCAAACAACAAAAATATTTGAATCGTACCTTTGCAGTTCTATTTGCTTGTGCGGCGAGTTTATTGAGCTTAGTTCATCAATAAATCCAGTGAGATGATTCTGAGCATCGTATTTGACGTGCAAAAAAAGCCATGCAACTGCATGGCTTTTTTTTGATATGTCGCGAATTGAGCAATGAACGTTGCTACTCAAGCGACTTTCTTAAATTTTTGTAGGATAAAAATTAGGGCAAAGAGCAGTGCCATAGTTAATACAATGGTTAGTCCTGTAGAAGTATTTAAACCAGCACTTGACCATAACCCCACGGTCACACCGACTTGTGCAATAATGAAAGACCACAGTATCATTTGCTTCGGAGAATTTGCCAATAAACGAGCGGTTAATGCAGGAATCACTAACAGTGCACCCATCAGCAATGAGCCGACAGCACGTAAAGCCAATACGGTAAATAAGGCCAGTAACAACATAAAAATCAGACGTTGCCATTTGGCGCTGACACCTTCACTGACCGCAATATCGGGGTCAATGGCAATCTGAATCTGTGATTGCCAACTTTTATGAAGCACGGTCAGTGCCACAATGATCACCACTGCAAAGACAGGCAAATCTGACCAAGAAATGGTGAGCAAGTCGCCAAATAAATAGCTGAGTAATTCAGGTCTTAAGCTTGGCAAATGTTGTATGAAGAGTAAGCCTGAGCACAGGAGTGTTGCAGAACATAGCGCAAGCAAAGCGTCATTGGGTAAGCGAGGGTCGTGTAACACCCATAAGATTGCAACCAATAAGAGCGCAATCAATGTAACGCCTGTCCAAAGCGGTAGACTCATTGCACCGGCAATGGCGACACCGAGTAAAGTGCCATGTGCCATGGTGTCCGCAAAAAATGACATGCGACGCCATAGCATTAAACAGCCGAGGGGTGCAGTCAGGAACACCAGCAAAGTGCCCATGATCCATGCTGGCAAAAGGAGTTGTAGCCATTCCATCATGGATTATGCTTCCGGTTCAGGGTGAATATGGGGACGAGAGTCATGCTGGCAAGGCGTTGCACTATCGCCATGCGCACAGTGATCATGATGGTGTTGATAGAACACACGGTTTGTCCCAAAGATCGCTTGATATTCAGGATGTTGCTGCACATTTTCAGGCAAGCCACTACAGCAAATATGCTTATTGAGGCAAACCACACGATGTGTTCCTTGCATGACCCACTGTAAATCATGAGAGACCATCAAAACTGCACAGCCATATTTTTCAGGCAGGCTACGCACGTAGTCATACAGTTCCGCTTCAGACTGGATATCTAGACCTTGCATAGGTTCATCCAGAACCAATACATTCGGTTGACGCAATAAAGCCCGTGCAATCAATACACGTTGACGTTCGCCGCCCGATAGTTGCTGAACTTTAGATTGTTGTAACTTGGCAATGCCTGTATCACGAATAATTTCTTGCTTAATGCTGGCATCACATTTTTCTAATGCCAATAAATCACACACACGTAGCGGTAAGCTGTGTGATGGATTAAATTTTTGTGGCACATATGAGAATTTTAATTTTTGTATGCTGATCACTTTACCAGATACAGGTTTTACAATACCCAATAACACTTTGATGAGCGTGGATTTGCCTGCACCGTTAGGACCAATCAAGGTGACAATTTCTTTTTCGTGTAAGGCGAAATCTACATTTTTTAAAATGTCACGTTCATCGATTCGGACATGAACATGCTCTAAAGCCACAATGGGCTTCATATTTAGTGTTTGCTGCGGCACTGCTGACAGATCCCTGAAATTTCAATAATACTGTGATGTGCAGTAAAGCCATCGGATGCAGACAATTCATCGAGTTGCGCCATCAAGCCTTGAGCAGATGCTTCTTTGACTATTTTACAATCGGTGCAAATCAGGAATGCGGCTTGATGTCCTTCGCGCGGATGACAACACGGGATGTACGCATTAATCGACGTTAGACGGTGAATCAAACCTTTTTCAAGCAGAAAATCCAGCGTACGGTATACCGTCGGTGGCGCTGCAGGTCGGTCAGACTCACTTTTGATTTTAGCCAAAAGGTCATAAGCGCCCATTGGCCCCGTTGCATTTAAGATCAGTTCCAATACTTCTTTACGCAAGGGCGTAAGTCGAGCACCCGTCGCACTACAGAGACTCTCAGCTTCAGCAAGGCGCTGTTCGACATTATGATGATCGTGTACACCATGCAAAGCATTATGATGTTCGTGTGAACATGCGCTCATAGCCAACCTCGAGTACGAAACTGTATAAAGAAAAAGACTTTAAATCTTAACATGAAGCGTAAGGACTTACGAACAGACGTAGGTTTTTTTACGATTTTGTTATATTATAACACTATTCATTTTATGGTGCTCTCTCCCCATGTCCCGTGTATTTCTTTTTTGTAGTTTGGCTTTATTCAGTGTGATGAGCTGGGCGCAAGGTCTCGTTGTTTCTACACAACCGATTTATTTAATCGCGAAGGATGTACTTAAGGGCGTAGAGCAGCCCAAACTACTGCTTGACCATCAATCTGGACATGATGTGAGCTTGACGCCTGCACACCGTAAAACCGTGCAAGATGCCAACTTGGTTTTATGGTTAGGCCATGCACACGAAGCACCTTTAGCAAAAATGTTGGATGAAAGTGGCAAAAGTATCGCTATTTTAGACTCAGGCATTATCAGTGCGTTGCCTTTGCGGGATGTTCGTGGCAATGCATTAAAAGGCACAATCGATACACATGTCTGGCTTGAACCAAACAATGCGGTTCGAATCGGCTTTTTTATTGCTGCTTTACGTTCACAACAGTTTCCAGAACATCGTGAAAAATATTGGGCTAATGCGCGTGCATTTGCGCAGAAACTCTTGATCACAGCCCAAAAAACAGATGTGTCGAGCCGTGCTCAGCCTTACTGGTCTTACCACGATGCCTATCAATATCTTGAGCGCTCACTGAATTTGAAATTTACCGGTGCGTTGACCGATGATCCACATGTCGCACCGACATTGGCACAAATCAAATACCTGAAAGACCATCGCGCGCAGCCAAAAATATGCTTACTTGCAGAAGCACATGCCAGCCAAAATCAGTATCAAAAGCTCGGTGGCATCGTCTTTCAGCCGGTGGACGAAACGATGAGTGGGGCAGGGGATTTTGTAACAGCATGGAAGATGTTGGCTGATGAAACCCTGAAATGCACACTAAATGCACGAAAGTAAAGTAAAAAATAAACAACTATTGATTAGTTTGAAAGCAGTTTGCCAATTTAAAAAAACACGACTAAGGTCGGGAAAAGATTGCAAGTTAAGGGGTGTAACTCTATAATGCCTGCGATTAAAAATAATCATCAGTTAAACTTGTCAAGCAGAATTGCTGTGAGTGAACAAAAATGAGTCGAACTAGTCGCATGATTGATCGACGATTAGCGAAAGCTTTAGTCATCTTACAAGCAGTAATGATTCCTGTTTCAGCCCTGATTGGTTGGGTCCTTAAAGACACAATCACAGCATATAGTGCAGCTTTGGGTGCGTTGGTATGTTGGCTAGCAAGTAGCTACTTTTCATGGCAGTCGTTTCGTGCGGCTGGTGCCCGTGCCTCTAAACAGGTGCTGTCAAACATGTATCGTGGCTTAATGGGCAAGTTTGCAATCGTGATTGTTGGATTCATTTTGATTTTGATCAATGTCAAGCCGTTGTCAGCGGTGGCATTGTTTTGTGGTTTTATGCTCGTACAAAGTATGTCGTGGGTCGCTCCTTTTTGGGCAACACGCTTAAAAAAACGAGTGTAAACACAACAAAAAATTGAAAAGTTTTTTGGAGAGTAACGAGATATCAGGCAGCACGCGATATTCGTTTTCTCTATTAGTTTTGACATTGACCAGGTGTGATTTATGGCTGCTGAAGAACATGCCCTTACTTCGACCGAGTACATTCAGCATCACTTGACTAACTTGACCTATGGCAAAATGCCAGATGGTACTTGGAAGTTAGCTGAGACTGCTAAAGAAGCTCAAGAGATGGGGTTCACTGCTATTCACTTGGATTCAATGGGTTGGTCTATTGGCCTTGGTATTGTTTTCTGTTTGTTGTTCTGGGTTGTAGCGAAAGCTGCAAACTCTGGTGTTCCGACCAAGTTCCAGTCTGCAATCGAAATGATTATCGAGTTCGTTGACTCAAGTGTCCGTGACACTTTCCATGGCAAATCGCGCTTAATCGCGCCGTTAGCATTGACCATCTTCGTGTGGATTTTCCTCATGAACTTGATGGACTTGATCCCTGTTGACTGGATTCCTTATACAGCTCAATTGATCGGTGCTAACGTGTTTGGTATGGATCCTCACCACGTTTACTTCAAAATCGTTCCATCTACTGATCCTAACATTACCTTAGGTATGGCATTATCAGTATTTGCGTTAACTATTTTCTATAGTATCCGTGAGAAAGGTCTTGTCGGATTCGGTGCAGAATTTGCACTTAACCCATTTAACCCAAGTAACCCAGTTTTAAAAGCATTACTTATTCCAGTAAACATTATTCTTGAATTAGTAACTTTTATTGCACGTCCAATCTCATTGGCTCTTCGACTGTTCGGTAACATGTATGCGGGTGAGTTGATCTTCATCTTGATCGCATTACTACCGTTCTGGATCCAGTGGGCGTTGTCTGTGCCTTGGGCGATCTTCCATATTCTTGTTATTACGTTACAAGCATTCATTTTCATGATGTTGACTATCGTATATATGAGTATGGCTAGCGAAAAGCATTAATGGTATTGCTCAACTGTCAAAGGGTGGTTGGGCACACAATTTTTTAACTTAATTTGGTATAAACCTAACCTCTGAGGAATTATCATGGAACTCACTTTAGGTCTAGTTGCAATTGCATCTGCTATCTTGATCGCTTTTGGTGCTTTAGGTACTGCGATTGGTTTTGGTCTTCTAGGCGGCCGTTTCTTAGAAGCTGTTGCTCGTCAACCAGAATTGGCTCCACAACTTCAAACTCGTATGTTCTTAATCGCAGGTCTTCTTGATGCTGTGCCTATGATCGGTGTTGGTATTGGCTTGTTCTTCATCTTCGCTAATCCATTTGTAGGTTAATCAGCTTAATTCCTAAATTAAACTATTGAGGAATAGCAATGAATATCAACCTCACATTGATTGGCCAAGCGATTGCATTTGCGATTTTTGTCGCATTCTGCATGAAGTTTGTATGGCCACCACTAATCAATGCGATTAGTGAGCGTCAGCGTAAAATCGCTGATGGCTTAAACGCTGCTGAAAAAGCAAAAGCTGACCTTGCGGATGCGCAAGCACAAGTGAAAGCTGAATTAGACGCGGCTAAAGCACAAGCGGCTCAATTGATCGAACAAGCGAACCGTCGTGGTGCGCAATTGGTAGAAGAAGCGCGTACTCAAGCTGCGGCTGAAGGTGAGCGTATTCGTCAACAAGCTAAAGAAGCTGTTGATACTGAAATCAATGCTGCTCGCGAAGAATTACGTCAACAAGTTGCTGCTCTTGCAGTTACTGGCGCAGAAAAAATTCTGAACCAGCAAGTTGACGCAGAAGCTCACAATGCCATGCTGACTCAGCTGGCTGCTAAACTTTAAGAGAGGCGGATTATGGCTGAACTCTTGACGTTGGCACGCCCATACGCTAAAGCAGCATTTGCTTACGCTTCTGAGCAAAATGCAACTGACGCTTGGTCAAATGCATTAAACTTGCTCAGTGCTGCGGTGCAAGACGAAGCATTTTCAGCTTATCTAAATCGCCCTGAGCTTACTCCTGCTGAGCAGGTAAGTGTTTTCGCAAAAGTTTTAGGTGAAGACCAGACTGCAGCAGTGTCAAACTTTTTGACATTGCTTGCTGATAATGACCGTCTGGCACTTCTTCCTGAAATTTCAGAAGAATACGAACAGCTCAAATCACAGAATAACAATACTGTGGATGTAGTGATTGAATCTGCATTCCCATTGACTTCTGTACAAGAACAATTACTTGCGCATGCATTAGAGAAAAAATTCGAAGCTGCCGTAAATGTTTCAGTAGAAGTTAACCCAGCGTTAATCGCGGGTGTAGTTATTCGTGCAGGCGACCAAGTGATAGATGATTCTGCGCTTAACAAGCTTGAAAAAATGCGGACTCGTCTTCTTGCTTAACAGCTCGAAGACTGAACTTTAAAAAGATTGAGGTATAGCGCAATGCAACAACTGAATCCATCCGAGATCAGTGCGCTCATTAAACAGCGTATCGGCGATCTGGACACCAGCGCGACCGCTAAGAACGAAGGGACCATTGTTATGGTTTCCGACGGTATTGTGCGCATTCACGGCCTTGCTGATGCAATGTACGGTGAAATGATCGAATTCGACGGCGGCTTATTTGGTATGGCACTGAACCTAGAACAGGATTCAGTGGGTGCCGTTGTCTTAGGTAACTACTTAAGCCTTCAAGAAGGTCAAAAAGCTCGTTGCACAGGTCGTGTATTAGAAGTTCCGGTTGGTCCAGAACTTTTAGGCCGTGTAGTAGATGCTCTTGGTAACCCAATTGATGGTAAAGGCCCTATTGACGCAAAACTTACTGATGCTGTTGAAAAAGTAGCACCAGGCGTAATTTGGCGTCAATCAGTGGATCAACCTGTACAAACTGGTTATAAATCAGTAGATACAATGATCCCTGTTGGTCGTGGTCAACGTGAGTTGATCATCGGTGACCGTCAAACTGGTAAAACAGCTATGGCGATCGATGCGATCATCGCTCAGAAAAATTCTGGCATTAAATGTGTATACGTAGCAATTGGTCAAAAACAATCGACTATCGCTAACGTTGTGCGCAAGCTAGAAGAAACTGGCGCTATGGCGTACACAACTGTTGTAGCAGCTGCTGCAGCTGATCCTGCAGCGATGCAGTATCTTGCTCCATATGCTGGATGTACAATGGGTGAGTACTTCCGTGACCGCGGTGAAGACGCGCTTATCATTTATGATGACTTGTCTAAACAAGCTGTTGCTTACCGTCAAATTTCATTGCTTTTACGTCGTCCACCAGGTCGTGAAGCATATCCTGGTGACGTATTCTATCTACACTCACGTTTACTTGAACGTGCTTCACGTGTATCTGCTGACTACGTTGAGAAATTCACTAATGGTGAAGTTAAAGGCCAAACTGGTTCATTAACTGCATTACCGATTATTGAAACTCAAGCCGGTGACGTATCTGCATTCGTACCTACAAACGTAATTTCGATTACTGACGGTCAGATCTTCTTAGAAACATCATTATTCAACGCAGGTATTCGTCCTGCTGTGAACGCGGGTATCTCTGTATCACGTGTTGGTGGTTCTGCTCAGACTAAGATCATCAAAAAATTGTCAGGTGGTATCCGTACCGCTCTTGCGCAATACCGTGAATTAGCTGCGTTTGCTCAGTTCGCTTCTGACCTTGACGAAGCAACTCGTAAACAGCTTGAACATGGTCAACGTGTAACTGAGCTTATGAAGCAAAAACAATATGCTCCATACTCAATTGCTGACCAAGCTGTTTCAATTTATGCATCTAACGAAGGCTACATGGCTGACGTAGAAGTGAAGAAAATCGTTGCATTTGATGCGGCATTGATCTCTTACTTCCGTTCAGAAAATGCTGCGTTAATGCAAAAAATTGACGAGACTGGTGCTTACGATAAAGAAATCGAAGCAGCAATCAAAGCAGGTATTGAAAGCTTTAAAGCGACTCAAACTTACTAAGATTCAACTGTGTTGAATCTGGTTTTGGTTTGGTTCACGGATCAACCTTCGGAAGCTCGAAAGGGCTTTCGAATACTAGGTTAAGCGTATGGCAAATTTAAAAGAAATTCGCGCCAAAGTAGCTAGTATCAAAAGCACGCAGAAAATTACTCGCGCGATGCAGATGGTAGCAGCTTCTAAGATGCGTCGTGCGCAAGAGCGCATGGCTCAAGGCCGTCCGTATGCCGAAAATATGCACCGTGTAATTGCTCATTTGGTACAAGCGAACCCTGAATACAAACACCGTTATATGGTTGAACGTCCTGTAAAGCGCGTTGGCTATATCATTGTTTCTTCAGATCGTGGCCTTGCTGGTGGTTTGAACATTAACTTGTTCAAAAAAGTGGTAAAACACGTACAACAGCAACAAGAGCAGTCAATTGAAGTTCAATTTGCTTTAATTGGTCAAAAAGCGGTTTCGTTTTTTAAAAACTACGGCGGTAAAGTTCTTGGTGCAACTACAAACGTAGGTGATGCTCCGAGTCTTGAACAGTTAACTGGTTCTGTACAGGTGATGTTAGACGCGTTTGATAAAGGCGAGTTAGATCGTATTTATCTAGTGTCAAACGGCTTTGTCAACGCCATGACTCAAAACCAAAAAATCGAACAGCTTGTTCCTTTAGCAGCTGCTGAGGAAAGCGAAGGTCTAAACCGTCAATACGGTTGGGACTATATCTATGAACCAGAAGCTGAAGAGCTTTTAAATGGTTTATTGGTTCGTTACATTGAGTCTATGGTTTATCAAGGTGTGATTGAAAACATCGCATGTGAACAGTCTGCTCGTATGGTTGCAATGAAAGCTGCAACTGATAACGCGGGTGAATTGATCAAGAGCCTACAACTTATTTATAACAAGCTGCGTCAAGCCGCGATTACTCAGGAAATCTCTGAGATCGTTGGTGGTGCCGCTGCCGTTTAACATTATTAGTTTGAATTGAGGAGACAGCAATGAGTAGCGGTCGTATCATTCAGATCATCGGCGCGGTTATCGACGTCGAGTTTGAACGTAACAGCGTTCCTAAGATCTATGACGCTCTCCATGTTGATGGTACTGAAACTACATTAGAAGTTCAGCAGCAACTTGGTGATGGCGTAGTTCGTACTATTGCAATGGGTTCTACTGAAGGCCTTAAGCGTGGTCTTACTGTAACTAACACTGGCGCGCCTATCTCTGTACCTGTAGGTACTGCATGTTTAGGTCGTATCATGGACGTTCTTGGTCGCCCTATCGACGAAGCTGGTCCTGTTGGTACTGAAGCTCGTTTACCAATTCACCGTCAAGCGCCTTCTTATGCAGAACAAGCGGCTTCTACTGACCTTTTAGAAACTGGTATTAAAGTAATTGACTTACTTTGCCCGTTCGCTAAAGGTGGTAAAGTTGGTCTGTTCGGTGGTGCCGGTGTTGGTAAAACTGTAAACATGATGGAGTTGATCAACAACATCGCGAAAGCTCACTCAGGTTTATCTGTGTTTGCTGGTGTTGGTGAACGTACTCGTGAAGGTAACGACTTCTATCACGAAATGAAAGACTCTAACGTTCTAGACAAAGTAGCAATGGTCTACGGTCAGATGAATGAGCCACCAGGTAACCGTTTACGCGTAGCGTTGACTGGTTTGACTATGGCTGAGTACTTCCGTGACGAAAAAGACGAAAACGGTAAAGGCCGTGACGTTCTATTGTTCGTCGACAACATCTATCGTTATACACTAGCGGGTACTGAAGTATCAGCACTTCTAGGTCGTATGCCATCTGCAGTAGGTTACCAACCGACTCTTGCAGAAGAGATGGGTGTTCTTCAAGAACGTATTACGTCTACTAAGTCTGGTTCTATTACGTCAATCCAAGCGGTATACGTACCTGCCGATGACTTAACAGATCCATCGCCTGCTACTACCTTCGCTCACTTGGACGCGACTGTTGTATTGAGCCGTGACATCGCATCTTCTGGTATTTACCCAGCGATCGATCCACTTGACTCTACTTCACGTCAGTTAGATCCACTTGTAGTGGGTACTGAGCATTACGAAATCGCTCGTTCAGTTCAAAACGTTCTTCAACGTTACAAAGAATTGAAAGACATTATCGCAATTCTTGGTATGGACGAATTGGCAGAAGAAGACAAACTTACTGTATACCGTGCACGTAAGATCCAACGTTTCTTCTCTCAACCGTTCCACGTAGCTGAAGTGTTTACTGGTGCTCCTGGTAAACTTGTACCGCTTAAAGAAACAATTCGTGGCTTTAAAGGTCTTCTAGCTGGTGAATACGACCACATTCCAGAACAAGCGTTCTACATGGTTGGTGGTATTGACGAAGTGATTGCTAAAGCTGAGAAACTTTAATTAGTTACCTAATTTAGGAGATTCTCATGTCAACTATGCAATGTGACGTTGTAAGTGTTAAAGAGTCTTTGTACTCTGGCACTGTAACTATGCTAATTGCTAAAGGTGCTGGTGGTGAGTTGGGTATTATGCCTGGCCATGCGCCACTAGTAACTTTGCTCAAGCCGGGCGCAATCCGCGTTCTGCTTGAAAATGGTACAGAAGAATTAATCTATGTATCAGGTGGTGTACTAGAAGTTCAACCGCACGTTGTTACTGTACTTGCAGATACTGCAGTACGTGCTGACAACCTTGATGAAGCAGCAATTATTGAAGCTCGTAAACAAGCTGAACAATTGTTAGCAAATCAAAAGAGCGACTTGGACTCAGCTGCTGCTTTGGCTGCTCTTGCAGAAACTGCTGCTCAGTTGGAAACCATCCGCAAAATCAAAAACCGCGCTCAATAAGACGCTGTTCGAGATTGAAAGAGCCACCCGAAAGGGTGGTTTTTTTACCCTAAATTATTTGAAATTGATCAATCTAAAGTTGAATATATTTTATTCAATACAAACTTTATAGTGATTAAATTCAATCAGCTAGCATTGCACCATGAACCTTATTGCCTATGAGCCGCATTTTTGGGAGCTTTATCAAGACTTTGATCAATATTACTTGAGCATTGCAGTTGATCTTAGTTCTGTCGTGTCATGTTGGGATGTTGAACTCACCCATGAAGAAGTCCAGCAATATGAACACCGTGGGCGCGTGAGTATTCAAGAACTGGCAAAATCGATGGTCGCTGCTGCCTATAAAGGTGATTTTGCTTCATTAGAAAGTCGTTTGGTGAAACCATATGAGCGTCAGGCCATGCAATCGGCTTTTAAAAAATGGCAAGATAGCCAAAAAGCAGGTTAATGCTCGTTATTCATGCATGGGTAAAATTGAAAACTCACCGTGACTGATAATTTTAATTTTAAAAATTTGATCAAAGCCTTCATCCTGTGACGGAACTTGAAGCTTTCGATAGGTTGCACGCACGCCAACTTCTGGAATATGGGCTTTACCTTCACGAAAACTGTTGCGCTTTAAGGTGCTGTCCAAATCGGTTTCAAAATAATAAGCAATAACTTCAAACCCAGCATCAACTGCACGTTGGATATAGCGAGCACGAGCTTCCCGATTTGGGTTGGTATTATCAATCACCATTTTTGTTTTGGATGCCAAACCTGCTTCAAAGATCATATTTTCCCGATGTCGGGTTTTCAACATATCCAAATTAATACGTAAATGGCTATGATATAAATTCAACATGTAAAAGGTTGATTTGCCAGAGGCTTGAACGCCTGTAAAAATAATCAGCTGCATGGTGTCTGCAATGAAAGCATGGAATGAATAATAGGGTATTAAATCAGCAACGCAGTTTTGCTACAATCGCTGCAAAATAAATAAGAACAAGTTACAAAGGTCTGTATGCTCAAATTTTTTACCAGTTTATCGCTGTGTCTTTGTTGTGGTTTGCTCCTTGCATGCCAAAGCCAATACGTGACGACACCCAATCTTCCGACTGAAGCTGCACTTGTCGCTGAATCGGTTGATAATGGCATCAGTACGGAGCTTGAGATCCCATATTTGACTGCCTTTCGAAATCTGCGACAAGCCTATAATCACTGTATTGCGTTTACTGCGAACAATCGCTACGTCTATACCGACAATCGTTTAGAAGAGCATTTGGAGCAGGGGACTTTAATGGCACGGACTGAACATGGGGCGTATTTGCATAAAATGTTGGTCGAAAGTTTAGATCCACAGACGACACGTATTACCTTATTTTTGCCGAAGCAATATACCTTTGCCCAAGCACGTTTTAAACAAGATGTTCAGCGCGCACTTGGACAAGATAAAAACTGTAATACCTATGAATTTGCTCAATCCAACTAATTGAACTTTAAGACGCTTGTGAGTTTTCCTGCTCTGGGTGCTCTACACGTTTACCGCCCTCATAACTGGCAAATCGAGCTTGATCACGTTTGAAGACCGGTGCTGGTGTCGGCCAAGGCCAATCGCCAAAATGGGTCTCACGATAGCGTTTAAACGCGGCATCGAGTTCTTGAGTGGTATTGAGCACAAATGGACCGCGCATCGCCACGGGTTCATTAATCGGTTCACCTTCTAACCACAGAATCCGTGCTTCTAATCCGCCTGCTTTGAGATGGACGTCGGCATCTGATTGGAGTTCAACCAAATGCTTCATCTGAATGGTTTGACCTTCTATTTCTAATGTATTGCCCTGATAAAAATAAGCAAAACGGTTTGAGCTACTTGTTGTTGCGGGAATCACCAACTCTGCACCTGCTTGCATGGTGATTAAATAAATATTGACCTTATTTTCTGCGGCAGCCGCCCATGAGTGTGTCGGTCGGGAAATGGCATCGGTGGATTTGAACTGCCCTGAAATCACGCGAATATCCGATTTTTTTCCTTCACTATCGGTTTCAAAGACGTGAGGAATCTCTTCACGCCAAAACATTTTATAGTCGGCATCATGGGTTTTCTGTTCAGCCGATGAATTAAACCAAATTTGGAAAAGTTCAAAAGGATTGGCTTTATCTTCATGCAGTAGGGGGAACATTTCACAGTGTTCAACGCCATTGCCTGTGGACAGTCATTGCACATCACCAGCAGCATAGCGTCCGCCATTGCCTAATGAATCGAAATGATCGACATAGCCTTGTTCGACCAAGGTAATGGTTTCAAAGCCAGTATGTGGATGCTTTGGAAAACCTGGAACCACATCGCCATAGTACATATTGAATTCATCTTTCTCGGCGGCTGTTTTTGGCCCCATGTCTGTATTCGCAGCAGGAAAATGATCAATATTATGGGCAGTAAATAAGAAAGGATCTTTTAAATCTAAACGAAAGGTAATGGGTGTAATGTTATAAATCACAGCGTTTGACATAACTGTTCCATCATTGGCTTTATTATTAAGCATTAATCTAAAAGGAAAAACAGTCGTGTTCTATAGCGGAACTGTACGAAAAAAGCGTTAGCTCAAGGTCTAACGCTTTTTTGATTTAAAACAGGTGGAATGCAATGGAAATGCTAGATTTCGCTATTTATTCAGTTTCAGTGGGTGCAGTAGATGAGCTTTTTCCAGCTTGATCTTGGATCAACATACCTGCCAATTTCAGCATTTCAGCTTGAATATTGCCCATTTGATTTTGAATTTTCTGAAAATCAACTTTGCTTAAATCGACTTGTCCATTGAGAAAAGGTGAGGCCAATACTTGCTGATTCGCTGCCTGTAAATTGCTGCGAATATCATTAATTTCAGTGCTTTTTAGATTTAAATCATTCAAAGCTTGATTGAAACCTTTGAGCTGCTGTTGCAGCTGGGTTGCCGCTTTTTGCAATTGGAGATGATCTTGGTTGCTGACTGCGGCTTCTAAATCGACCTGCGTTTGTTTGAGTTGTTCAACATAATTGCCGGCTTTAAGTTGCATATCCGCAACATCGCGAACGATATAAAACATATTGCCGCTTTTTAATTGGCTTTGATCTGTCGCCTGACTTTGTGTCGCAGATTGATCTTCGTTTGTTGATGTTGTTGCAGGGCGATCATTTTCTGCTGCGATTTCTTGTTCCTGTTGCGGTGCTGTGGCAGGTTCACAGCCAATCAGCACCAAAACACCACTAAAAATGGCAAAAGGGAGAAGGGCATTCTGCACTAGCTTTTTCATTCAATCATCACTATGTGTTAAGTCTATGCTTTGAATATAGGGGCAGAATGTGGATTAAAAATAGATTGTTGCAAAGCAATAACAAAATAATCGCTTGAACAAAAAAAAGAGGGCATTTGCCCTCTTTTGATGTTTTGGTGGGTTTAACCCGCAATGATTTTGATAATGGCGTGGCTGACGGCATTCATTAAAATGTAGTCGCCATTCACTTTAATCCATTGCTGGTTTTTGCCTGGTTTAGACAATTTTTTGTATTTGGTGTGGTCTACTTTGTAGCTATGACCATGGTATTCAGAAGGTACTTTTTGTCCAGAACGCCAATCATGTGAAGGATTTACCGCTTTTTTCTTGTTCTGGCTTTGGTTTTTTACCGGTGTGTTTTGTTTAGTGTGCTGTTGAGCTTTCGTATTTTGGTTATGCGCAGGTGCATGTTGTTGGCTATTTTGCGGTGCAGCCATTGCTGGAGCAGCAACAAGTGCTGTCGAAATAGATAAAACGATAGCTTTCATTAATGTATTCATAAGTTCACCTGTTTACTGCTGAATGTGATTTGATAAGACTCATCATAAGGAGTATTTACAGGGAAACTTTGAACGATGTGTATGTGAAATATTAAAATAATGAATAAATTATGTAAATTATCATTATGTGATAATTAATAGCTATTATAACGATATTTTAAAATGATCAATCTCAGTTAAAATCACAATAATCTTAACTGAGAGATTGAGATATTGGCGAATTATTTGGCTAATTCAGCATTAATGGCATCGACAATACGTGCATCATCTGCCTTGATGTCAGGTGCAAATCGAGCCACAACTTCACCTTGTTTATTCACGAGGAATTTTTCAAAGTTCCAGAGCACTTCAGGCTTTGGATTTGGTGTTAAACCGTATTCAACTAAATCATCCCACCATGGGCCTTCACCAATGCGTTCAGGAATGGCTTGGGTTAAGGTTTGATAAAGTGGGTGTTTATCCGCGCCTGCAACAGAAATTTTTGCAAAAAGTGGGAAATCAACCTTGTAGTTGATTGAGCAAAATTCTTGAATTTCAGCTTCAGAACCAGGTTCTTGTTCTAAAAAGTTATTGGCAGGAAAACCTAAGACTTCAAAACCTTGTGATTTCTTCTCTGTATAGAGTTTTTCTAGGCCTTCATATTGCGGTGTTAGCCCACATTTAGAGGCCACATTGACCAATAATAAAACCTTGCCTTGGTATTGATTGAGTGTGGTGTCATCACCTTGGATGGTTTTTACCGGGATATCGTAAACTGAAGCTGACATATTCGTTCCTAATTAAAGTTGTGCCTTTCATCCTTGTTTTAAAGGGAAATCTGGTGAACAGCAAGCTTTTATCGATAGGCTTTTCGCATAATTTTTGTAGTGGTTTGCAGAATTCGAGCTGATGCTTGCTTGAGTGCTTGAGTGCTTGAGTGCTTGAGTGCTTGAGTGCTTGAGTGCTTGAGTGCTTGAGTGCTTGAGTGCTTGAGTGCTTGAGTGCTTGAGTGCTTGAGTGCTTGACGTTTAACTAGTGGCGCGGTGTTGGTTTGGGGTTTTTCCTGTATAGCGTTTAAAAAACTCAATAAAGCTTGAGCTGTGTTGATAGCCCAATTCATAGCTGAGAGCTTTAATTGACTGACCAGCGCGGAGCTGTTGAATGGCATAAATAATTTTTGCACGGTTTCTCCATTCAGAAAGGCTCATTTGCAGTTCGTTATGACTCAGCCGCAGTAACTGACGCTCACTCAAAGCAACATTGGATAAGCATCGCTGTAGGCTCAAGCTAAAATGATCTACATCTGCGAGCTGCGCCAAGATCGGCTTTAACACTGCATCATGGCTTTGCGGTAAATAATGTTGATGTTTGGGCGCTGCTTTTAACTGGTCGAATAAGACCTGTAGCAGGTGTCGATAGGGTGGTGTGGTATGTTGCTCTGTAGAAAAGGTCAAAATTTCTTGCACCAACAAACGAAAGAAAGGCTGGATGCTAAACACTTCAGTCTGCTTGGGGAAATCTATGCAGAGATCTGCTGCCAGTCGGACTGCCACATAATGAATAGGTTGCTCATCAATCGCGACCGAGCAATGTTCTGTATGTGGGGGAATCCACACCCCATAACTGGCAGGTGAGAGATGGTGTTGTCCTTGTATCTCATACTCGAAAATACCATCGAGACAAAAATTAAAATCACCCCACAGACAACTGTGCGGATAGACCGCATCTAATGTGGTGTAGTGCGCTTCAAAAAGCTCGATCTGTTGTTCAATCGGTGCTGATGCCATATAAGTCTAAGAGTCGATGTCTGAACTACAATATAAATGTCTGAAATCATGTATTTCAATTAAAACAGACATCACTCAAAATACCTAGACCAATATTTGCACAATATCTTGAGGAGTCAGACATGTTGCTTCAAACGCGTTGGGCGAAATTTGCAATTTGTTTGCCTCTAATCGCAGTATTTATATGGTCGTTAAATATTACCGTCACCCGCTATGTGACTGATTATATTTCACCAGTCAGT
This sequence comes from Acinetobacter sp. YH01024, assembly GCF_013420195.1. NCBI lineage: Bacteria > Pseudomonadati > Pseudomonadota > Gammaproteobacteria > Moraxellales > Moraxellaceae > Acinetobacter > Acinetobacter sp. YH01024. The sequence goes on along the minus strand of NZ_VOYQ01000034.1, from coordinate 12,003 downwards.
ATCAGTTTTTATCGATGGTTTATTGCATTTTTGATCCTGACCCCATTTATGCTCAAAACCGTTTGGCAGCAAAGACAGCTTATCGGGCAGCATTGGCAGCAATTGGCTGTGCTGAGTGCGTTTGGCATGGTGTTATATCAAGGCTTGGGTTATACCGCTGCGCATTATACGACTGCGACCAATATGGGCATCATCAATGCCTTTATCCCTGTGTTTACGATTGCCGTTGCATTTTTCTTAATTAAAGATGTGCCCAACCGCTATGCCATCCTAGGCTGTGCGATTTCATTTACGGGGCTATTGTTTGTCATTGCGCAAGGAGATTTCAGTCAATTACTGAATATGGGCGGACATTTCGGCGATATCCTCATGATTTTCGCAGTGTTCTTTTATGCCTTTTATGGGGTGTTTTTAAAAAAATGGCAATTGAAACTTCCGCTACTGTTGAGCTTATATGTACAAATTTTCTTTGCCGTTTTATATCACTTGCCATTCGTATTGTATTTAGGCATAGACGCGATTAATCCTGCCAATGCGCCAAGTGTATTTTATGCGGCAATTTTTCCATCATTGATTGCACCGTTGGTATGGATGTTGGCTGTACAACATCTCGGCCCGAATCGCACCAGTATTTTTATGAATTTGATGCCGGTATTTACCGCGATTATTGCCTATTTCTGGTTGGCTGAGCAGTGGATGTTTTATCATAGTGTCGGCACAGTGATGGCGATTACTGGGGTGATCTTGGCGCAGCGTAAGTAAATCCAGTAAAAAGTTGAAAATTTATGAGAAGTGTTGATTAAAAAACAAGCAAACAAACTTGTTTTTTTATAGGGTAAATCTTTTGAAAATGGATTTTTGAGTGTAAAACTGAATTAAAAAAACAGATGCTCGTCTTAAAAATCAATCAAAAATAGGCACATATTTTGACTAAGTGGTTATAAAATCACAAATAAAGTGCTTATCAGTAGTTTTATTTATATAAAAAATCTATTTGTTAAATTTAAAAAAATATTACATAATACTTTCATCGTAAATGATGAAGTAGTTCTTAATAATTACTTAATATTTACCCAGAGATTGCAAGACCCTCTGGATGTGATTTTATACACATCCTTTTTTATGCTCAGCCATTCCTATATGGCTGAGCTTTTTTTTGTCTGTATTTCCCCGAAAGGCAGGTGTAGACAGGCATCCGAGCTTATGCGCGGATGATTTCACCTGTTTCAGCATCAATAATTTTACTTGGTTCTTGGCTTAGGCCGAGATCACCATTTAAATAATTGAGTTCATTGGCAAAATACTGATTGGCTTCTTGTAAGGAACGTGCAGGGGTTAATCCTGCAGGATTGGCACTGGTAGACACAATAAAGCCATTAAAAGCTTGGCATAAAGCCACACATAAAGAGTGGGTAGTCACACGGACTGCGACTTTTGGATGATTGCCTTTAATCCATGTTGGAATATGGTCGCCAGCCGGTAATAACCATGTGGTTGCACGTTCATTGGGTTTACGGTTGGTCCAGGTCGCAATGACTTGCTGACGCATATCTTCTGTTAAGCCTTGAAGCAGGTGTTCAACTTGAGCGACATTGGCAGCCAATAAAATCACGCCTTTTTCAATGGGACGTTGTTTTAGGCGCAAAATTTCGAGAAAGGCTTGCTCATTGTAGGGATCACAGCCCAATCCCCAAACAGCCTCTGTAGGATATGCGAGAACCTGACCTTTTTTAAGACAGGAAGCTGCTTCTGCAACAGAGGTGGTAATCATTTCTATAGACCTTATCTGATTCGACAAAGGACTATTGTGAACCTAATTTACCCATTCGACAACGTAGGTAGTGTCCGGCTTGTTGTGTGGCATAGCCCATTAACTCTAATTCCATCAGTTGACTGGTTAATGTCGCGGTATCAATTTTGAGTTGAATGGACAATTGATCAAGGCTTTGGCCGACCCAATCAAGCTGCCGATACAATGCAACTAAATGGTCCGGTATGGGTTCGGGTGGAGGTGTGTCCGATGTTGCTGTTTTTGGTGTGGCTATTTCGGTGGTTGTTAAGGTTTCGGCAGCCTGTGATTGCCACTGTGTGGCTAGTGCCAAGTCTTCAATAACCTGTTGTGGATGATCAATCAAAATTGCACCTTCGCGTATGAGTTGATGGCAACCTTGATGTGACTCACTATAAATATGGCCTGGGATGGCAAAAATAGATTTGCCTTGTTCGGCAGCGCGTTGAGCTGTGATCAGTGAGCCACTTTTTAATGCCGCCTCCGCCACGATGACACCAAGACTGAGCCCACTGACGATACGATTTCGATGTGGAAAATGGTGTTGCAATGGGGGAGTGTGTGGAAGAAACTCACTGATTACGGTTCCCCCATGTTGGATGATTTCTTGTCTTAAACGCTGATGTGCGGTCGGATAAGTTTGATCTAAACCTGTACCCATCACGGCAATGGTTCTGTGGTGTTGTATGGCAGCGCGATGTGCCGCTTCATCAATTCCTTGTGCTAAACCGCTATTGATGTAGAACCCTTGCTCACTTAGATAATAAGCAAAATCATAAGCAATTTGCCGACCTTGGGGACTAGGTTTGCGGCTACCAACAATCGCAATTTGGGGTTGCATCAAGGCTTGGGCATTACCTTGCCCAAATAGAATGGGCGGCTTGTCGCTATAAGGTAAAAGCTGTTGAGGATAGTTCAGGTCTTCAGGAATCAGTACAAAGTCACTGTATTGTTGAATATCCTTGAGACATTTTTCAAAGCTAAGCTGTCCACTTGGACTATGAAATTCTTCAAAGCGCTGTAAATGATTTTTATGCAGTCCTAATTTTTGCCATGTGGTGATTTGATCAGGCTTAAGGGCGTGGTGTAGGGCAGGATAGTGCTGCTGAATTTTATAGAAACTACGAAGTGAGTGTTGCACCACAAACCACAGGCGAATGTAATCTAAATGCAAGTCAGTCAATGAGTTGAGCATAATGAGACCTTTGAATCTGTCTTCTTTTTATGGTTTAAAATGATCAGTGATATCGTTGTTGGATAATAAAAAATGAGGCTGAAATACAGCCTCATTTTTATGGATTTGGTCTTAGTCATCCATCAGTGGTGGCTGAATCGTTGCACCTACTTTGATTGGTAATTCGCTTTCAAGTACATAAGCATAGCTTAGGTTATCAAACGTTTTGAATACCATAATGTTACCAATACGTTGTCCTGGAAGTTGAACACGTTCTTTGGTTTTTGGATCAGTCACGATTTCACCTTTTTGGTTCACGCTAAAGACTTGACCAGATTGAACGCCTTGCAAGCTACCACGGTCGATCGTCACAACACTGTGAACCGCTGCAGTACCAATCGAGCCCATAACACGAACTACACTACCGCCAGCAGTGACATTTTCTGCATTGGTTGGATAGAACAGTGTTGGCAGCATTGGGTCATATTCAGGAAGAACACGATCGCCACGACGAACTTCAGCATTATAAGTATCGGTTAGTTCTAAAGTGGTAATGTCATTTTCACCACGAACGGCAACACCTGAAGCGACTTGAGTCAGTTCTAAACCTGCGTTGTATTTTTTGCCGTTTGCATCGGTAAAGATGTACGGTTCGCCTTCACGGTAAACAGCATATCGTTGACCGACTTGCATGCCTTGGCCGCGAGCATAAACTGTTTGGCCTTTGGCTGCCAATACACGTTGATCAGCTGTACCTAAAATGTAAGGTGTGCCTTCAACAGAATCAGCGGCAACAATCATGCTGCGCTCAAGCCATTGCTTAATATATTCTAATGGGATAACCGGAATCGCACTGTTGAGGGATTCAACACGAACTTGTGGTTGAAGTTTAGTGCCACCTGTATAGCGACGAATAATACCTTCACAGCCATCACCTTCATCCTTACCGATGATTGGGCGGCCATTGTAGGTACACATTAATAGGCGGTCACCTGGGAAAATCCAGTGCGGATTTTTCACGTGTTTATTGCTCGCCCAGATTTCAGGCCAGCGCACGGGATTTTTTAAGAAACGCTTGGAAATATCCCACAACGTATCGCCTTTTTTCACCACATAAACTTGAGGGGCACCTGCCTTCAATGACGGTGGATTGACGTTACGAGCAGGGGCAGCTTCTGCAACACTGACCATTCCCATCCCCACACTTACACAGACTGTAAGTGCCAATAATTGTTTTTTAAACCCCAAGGCACTAAAAGTTGGCATGCCCTTCAAAACCTTTTTCATTATCATAATTCCTAAAATTATGTATGTAACTGCGTTATAATAACGATATTACACACAATTTTTTGATGAAGCATTCCTTCATTTTGTTTTTTGATCAATGGCATAAGTGAGGACGTCGTATGGCCTTATTACCTATTTTAAGTTTCCCCGATCCCCGTCTTCGTACCATTGCAAAACCAGTCGAAGAAGTTACTGATGAAATTCGTCAGTTAGCAGCCGACATGTTTGAAACTATGTATGAAGCACCGGGAATTGGCCTGGCAGCAACACAGGTAGATCACCATATTCAGCTGATAGTCATGGATTTATCTGAAGAAAAAGATCAACCCATGGTGTTTATTAACCCCAAAATTACGCCATTGACGCAAGAGACGCAGCCCTATGAAGAAGGCTGTTTATCAGTGCCTCAAATATACGATAAAGTTGAGCGCCCGTCACGTGTAAAAATTCAGGCAATTAACCTTGAAGGTCAATCATTTGAAGTGGAAGCGGACGGACTTCTCGCAGTTTGTATCCAACATGAAATGGATCACTTAAATGGTAAGTTATTCGTCGACTATCTATCGCCTTTGAAACGTCAACGTGCACGTGACAAAGTGGAAAAGTTGGTTCGCCAACGTCAAAAAGATAAAGTCGCAGTTAAACGTTAATTGATCGCGGTTAAAAAATACCTGAGACAAGCCCAATTTCGATTGGGCTTTGTTATACTTGCGTCAGACAAATGTTAGGGTTTGCCTGTATTGTTTCGTAGTGGAGTGCTGCTGTCCTTTGCAGCCGTTTTTTTGCAGATTGCTGTTTTTTTACAGCCATTGTTGCCCAAGCAATATCAAGTTGCTCCGGTCTGCGAAACCATTACGCGTGCACTTTTACTTCCCAATGTTCATGCTGAACATACCGCACATTCACACCATTCATCTTCCGCTCACGCTGAGCAGGTTCAAGTCGATCATACTGCCCATGAACATGATACCAGTCATCAATGTCAGTATTGTACGGTCTATGGCAATTTGGTTTTGCCCCCTGAACTTGATGTGAAAGAAGTGCTTGATCGAATTCAAGTTCGTTTAATTGCTTTTCAAAAAGCTTTCAAGCATGTCTGGTTTGTTCTTCAACAACTCTTTTTACTTCCGCAAGGTCGAGCCCCGCCACTCGCTGCATAAATCCGACGTTTTTTAAACTTGGGTCTTTGAGGACTCAGGTACGCCTTTATTTATGTATTTTGTGAGATAAACATGGCTCAGCCTAAATTTTTTCTACAGCCTCTTGCGGCTGCAATTTGTGTTGCCTGCTATTCAACTACGGTGATGGCTGACGAGATGTCAGTAGAGATGACGGAAACCAATGCCGTTCAGACTTTGGCACCGATTGTGGTGACGTCACATCAGGGGAATGATGCCAATGGCCTGATTGTTCGTGCCAACCCCAAACAGCCGATTCAACCGATACCTGCCAGTGATGGGGCCGATTATTTAAAAAGCATTGTGGGGTTTAGTGCCATTAAAAATGGGGGAACCAATGCAGATCCAACCTTCCGTGGCATGTTTGGTTCACGCATTAAAATTTTGACCGATGGCACAGAAAATCTCGGGGCGTGTCCGAGTCGTATGGATGCACCAACGTCTTATATTTCCCCTGAAAGTTATGACCGAATTTCAGTGATTAAAGGCCCTCAAACGGTTCAATATGCCAATACAGGTTCTGCTGCAACAGTCTTGTTTGAACGAAAACCTGAACAATTCGATGCTGATAAAAACTACCGTGGTCAAGCCAGTGTGATGATCGGTTCTTATGGTCGTTTAGATCATAATATCGAAGCGGCTGTGGGCGATGAACATAAATATGTCCGTCTAAATGCCAGCCGTTCTGTTGCAGACAGCTACCAAGATGGAGATGGTAATGCTGTGCCGTCAGACTGGGAGCGCTGGAATACAGATTTGGCACTCGGTTGGACGCCAAATGAAGATACATGGGTAGAACTTACTGGAGGTAAAGCTGATGGTGAGGCGGTATACGCAGGCCGTTCAATGGATGGTTCGCAATTTGCCCGTGAAAGCTTAGGCCTTCGTGTCGAGAAAAAGAATGTCACAGAGGTGATTAAAAAAATCGAAGCACAGGTCAACTATAGTTATAACGACCATATCATGGACAACTTTAGTTTGCGTGAGCCACCTTTAGCTGAAATGACCCATCATGGTATGACTATGCTAATGCCGAATCCAATGGCGATGCAGGTTACACGTCGTACATTAAATGCACGTATGGCGGTAATGCATGAATGGGATAAGCTGCAGTTCATTACTGGACTGGATACGCAGAATAATAAACATGCCGGCAGCATGACGTCGAAAATGATGCCTTCGATGAATAAGCCCTTAACGCAAGATATGGCATTTCAGTCATATGGTGGTTTTGGAGAAGTCAGTTATCAATTGAGTGACAACAATAAGTTGGTTTCGGGACTTCGTCTCGATCAAGTGCAAGTGAAAGATGAGCGGGCAGCTTCGAAAGCGAGTGGCTATAACACGAAGCTGAATGAAACATTGCCAAGTGCTTTTATTCGTTTTGAAAATAAGCACCCTGAACATGACAATGGTAAAACCTATATCGGTCTAGGCTATGTAGAGCGCATGCCAGATTATTGGGAATTATTCAGCCCAAGATCAGGAAATGGTCATAACAATACATTCAATCATATTGATACAGAAAAAACGCTTCAGTTAGATATGGGTTATCAACATGAACATGGCGCTTTGAATTCCTGGGTATCGGCTTATGCAGGTTTAGTGAGAGATTATATTTTAACAAGTTATAAGTCTGGATCAGGAATGATGAAGGGTATGGAAGCACATAGCCGAAATGTGGATGCCACCATTGCGGGAGCTGAAGCAGGGATTGGCTATCAATTTAGCGATCATATTCAAGCCGATGTCAGCGCAATGTATGCGTGGGGTAAAAACACCACAGATGGCAAGCCATTACCACAAATCTCACCGTTAGAAGCACGTATCAACTTACGTTATATCCAAGATAATTATACTTTGGGAGCATTCTGGCGTGTGGTTGATGGGCAAAATCGTATCAGTGCGCACCAAGGCAATATCGTGGGTTATGACCTGAAAGAAAGTGCAGGATTTGGCACACTGTCTTTAAATGGTACTTATCATATTGATGAGGGTGTAGATGTATCTGTGGGTGTGGATAATCTCTTGAATAAAACTTATACCGAACATCTAAATAAACTGGGTGATGCAGGGACAGGTTTAGCGACTGATCAACAGTTTAATAATATCGGTCGCAATTATTGGGCACGTATTTCGATGAAATTCTAAGTCCTGACATTTGTCATCCAAAAAGCAGAGCGATCGCTCTGCTTTTTTTTATTGGTGCATACTGGCCAGTTGTTTGGCCTTACTTTGATACAGTGCTAAACCGAGTTTTTGAATCGCACGGCCTTTTTGCTGTAATTTTTGATTTAAACTTGGGACATGCTTAGCGCCTGAATACAGGACAAGATTTCTAGCCAATAAATAATAGGCAAACCATGCGGCGGACTGTGGTTTGAGCCCTAATTTATGCATGCGTTTTTTGCCAATAAAAAATTGTGTCAGCTCCAGATGTTGTCGATAAGCCAGTTTTTGCTGAAGTGCTCGGAGGTATTTGTACTGTCGTTCAAAAGGTTCTTTAGAGAGACTGGCGCCGAGAGCCATACTGCTTGCATCAGATTGAGGATGTACAAATTGCATCCAATACAACAGTTTCCAACCATCAGATTCTTTTTCAATTAACCATTTGTCATCAATACCCATCAACCAACCCACATAACGCCAAAAGTGCAAAAAGCTTTCAGTCTCTTGTTTTGATGGAAAAATCCCTAAAGCGCGAATGCCCAAAAGTACCACACTGCTAAAGGCAAGATTGGTCATCGCCAAGTCAAATTGATTCATCGGCACCCCCCACGTTGCAAAATCCCAGTCTTTACCTTTTTGGAGTTGATGCCGTACCACAGCATGAATAAAACGCACATAAATCGTCGATGTAAATCCCGCATACAAACGTTCGAGTCCGCGTTCTTCAGTGATATCTACCCACCATTTGGTAGTTTCAGCCAGCCGTGTACCGGCTTGTTTATTTAAAGCACCGGTCAGCATGAGCGGTTGATTGAAACCGGGGAAGAGATAACCCACCATGAGTGAAAGATCTCGCAATATAAAGCCATTGTTAATCCCGAGGCGATGGGTGAATTCAAGGGCTTGCTGTATTTGTTCTGGCTCTAGCCACGGCGGTGTTTGTTCAATATGCTTAAAAAAATGTTCGAGTTCAGGAATAGGAAAGGGGAGCTGCTCGACACCTTTAAATAAGGCGATTTCAAAATATTCACGATGCTGTTTAGGGTTCTGCATCATCCACGTGAGCACTTTTTCCATCTGTGGATCACCACATTGCAAGGCTTTATTGAGGGCAAGATATTGAGCGTAATTTGGCTGTGCAGCCTGACCCGTCAAATGAGACAACAGAAAACTCAGTAGATTAGATTGCTGCGTGGCCTGAAATGAAGCCAGTCGGGTATTGAAGTGAGTGGTCATGTTTTGATCTTCAATGTTATTGTTGCATACCACACTAATATGAATATTTATTCGCATTCAATTCGCATAACACTATCGCATTGGAGAGCAATAGAATGAGAAAAAGACCACAACAACAACGCGCGAAAATGATTGTGGAAAGCATTTTGCAAGCAGCGCAGTTGTGTATTGCAGAACAAGGTTTACTGGAGCTGACGACGCCCAAAATTGCGGAAAAATCTGGTGTGAGCGTTGGATCGATTTATCAATATTTTGAAAATAAAGAACAAATCGTAGAAGAGTTACTGCTCAGAAAATCAGAACAATTGGGGTTAGCACTAAAAAATATAGTCGTGGAGCAAGAGCAGCACAGTATTTATGAGGTGATCCCACTTTGTATTCAGTTTGGCTTTGATATGTTGAAAGCTGATCGTGGCTTCTTCATTGAGATCTTAAAACATTGGCATCAATACAGTCATTCAGATGCCTCTCAGGTTTTGGAAAAGCATTTTTTTGAAGTTGGGATGTATTTATTTAATCGTTATTATTCACATTGGAACTTTGAAACGCTGAAACATCGCTCTTTTGTGATTATTAACAGTACTTTATTTACCATGATGCGCTATGTGAGCAATAATAGTTTTTTAATTACAGAACAGCAGCTTAAAGTGGAATTGTCGAAGATGATTTTGGCGTATTTAGATAGTGAATAACACTGAAAAAATTAAAGTTGTCGATTAAAGAATCTATTTAATTCAGATCTAAGATATGTGAAGATAGATTAATAATAAATCAATAACTTAATATAATAAATCAGGAACATCATGATGGTTTCTTTGAGCTTGCAGCAATTGTCCAAATCTTTTGCGGGAAAATGTATATTTTCAAATCTAAATTTAGAGTTAAACGAATTCGGAATTGTCGCTGTTGTTGCTGAGAATGGAGTAGGGAAGTCCACCTTACTTGCGATGATTGCTGGGATGCTGGATTTCGATGCAGGCAATATTTTGATTAATGATCAGCCATATGCCCCTCATAACAATGAATACAAGAAACTTGTGGCCTATGTGCCAGATAAAAGCCCTATTTATGATTTTTTACAAGGGCAGGAGTTTCTGAATTTAATGTGTGATATTCAGGGATAGCGCATGAACAGTATCAAATATTCATTGAAAAATTTAAATTAGAACACTATTTAGCCACGCCATTTGCTGACATGTCTTTTGGCACAACCAAAAAGTTTTTATTGGTTGCAGCCTTAATGACTTCGGCACCATTACTGATTTTAGATGAACCGAGCAATGGCTTAGATCAAAACGCCTTGGCTGAATTAACAAGCATACTTTTACAGCAGAGCCAATCAAAATTGATTCTATTGTCTTGCCATGATCCTGTATTTAGAGACAGTCTTGCAGCAAAAATCATCGAGCTAGATAGGTTAAAGTCCAATGAGCAGGCGGCATGAATATACAAAGACATGTTGGGCAGCGAACAATCATAAAAACGCTTTTGAAATATCGATGGATATTTTATGTCAAGACCACAGCAGACGCAGTTGCACGGCAAAAGCATTTACTTATTTTAGTCACATTAATTCTCGGGCCAATGCTATTCGGACTGCTCTTATCTTTAGTGCAGCCCATTATTGATTTGGTTTATTGCAAATCGTTAATCACGAATCTGTTTCTTTGGACAGGCTTTCTTGCCTTAAATGTATTTTGGTGTGCGATACAGCGTAAAGCTTTGAGCGGTGGAGAAGGGTATCGCTATCTAGCGCTATTGCCAATCACGCTCAAAAGTCGCTTTGCAGTGGAAATCAAATTTTTAGGCAGTTTAAGCTTTTTGCTGATACTGCCATTTATTTTAGCGCTTCTATATGTTTGGGTTGAGTATGAATTTTTGCCTTCCATTGGTATTAGTGTATTGATGCTTCTTTGGATCTTTAATTTATTAATCATACAAATGCTGTTTTTACAACAGAATCAATATTTCGGTTTAGTCTGTCTTTTGACATATTTGCCCATTTTGAGCCTAGCGATATTGGACGCTCAACTCGTTGCGCTGTTGTTATCTACTTTCATCTGTATAGCGGCAATAAAATTCTGGTTGCTTGGTAGAAAATCAAAACCAATAAAGCTGCAAGTACCTAGCGTATTTGTGATACAGAAATTTAGCCCACTCTGGCTCAATCAAAATAAACTCATTATTCGTCAGGCATTTCATAAAAGATTTCTAACCCATCGTATTGTCAGTATTGGTATTTCGGTTACTGCGGTCGTGATTTTGTATTGGTTCGCCACACAGGTGGATACTTGGAACATCATGAGCCTTGATTTCACTGCTTCACAATTATTCCAATTGATGTGTGCCGTCTATATTGCACTGAGTTTATTCAATCTAGGCGTGATAAAAATGGACCTAAAATCAAATTTTGAATGTGCAGAACAATTCTGGATCATTCAAGGGTTCACACTTTGGCAGCTCAGGAAATACGAATACTGTGTTTTATTGATGATTGGCTTAATGATGAGTGTGCCAGTTTGGCTGTGGCTACTGCTGAAAGGTGGATTCGTTGATGTGCTATTAATGGCGACATTATTTGGTATCGCCATTCCATTTATTCAGTGGTTGTATAGAAAGCCTGAAGAAGTGCACGGTGTTATGCCAGTTTTAATGCTTATCTTATGGGTGCCTGTGGCGTATTGCATGCTTTCTGTACGTTAAAAACACTTTTTTAAGTAAAAAACGCTGATTTAGTAGAATAAATAAACAAACGTAATGAAAAACTAAAAATAAATGGAAAAGGGTGTTGCAACGAATGTGAAATACTGTAGAATGCACATCCATCGGCGGTGATGAAGATTAAAACTTCTGATAAAACAATGACTTGGTTGAATTGATTAAGTTGGGTTTTAGAAAGAAAGTTTAAAAATAATTTGAATTACTGGTTGACTCTTTAGAAATAAAGAGTAATATAGCCGACCTAGCTTGCTGGTGACGAACCAACAAGAAGATCATTAAGAGATTATGAAGAACAACTTGTGTGGATTTTTACTGATTGATCGATCGAAATTATTTTCATTGATTGATGGTAGAAATTACTCGAAGTTTATTTGAGCAAATTTTTGTCAGTAATTGATGAGCCAAGATTGGTACACTATATGTACTATTGATTTTAAACTGAAGAGTTT